>CAYGTG010000060.1:0-15909 GCA_964352485.1 uncultured Nannocystaceae bacterium
ATCCTTCCTTGGCCCGCGCTCGCTGGATCCTCGGCCTCGTGCGTGATGGGCAGGGGCAGGGTCGTGAGGCTCTGGACCTTTTGAGTCAGGCTGAGGGGGCCTTGGCCAAAGCGGTGCCAGATTCGGTCGAGCTCGTTCAGCTTCGCGTCACGCTCGCGATGATTCGATGGCGCCTCGATGACGAGCGCCTTGGTACGTACGCAGCGCTCGAGGGGGAGCGCGAGCGGATCCGTCAGCTGAACTCAAAGCACCCCGCACGGAGCACGTTCGACGAGTTCTTCTCGAAGTACGAGGCGCCGACGCCCGGATGACTCGGATATCTGGTGCTCGGCGGCTTGGCCAAAGAAATTGGCGGACTGAGCGACGCCCCACGATGGCTACTCGTGCTCGGACGACGACGACGCAGAG
Organism: uncultured Nannocystaceae bacterium; assembly: GCA_964352485.1. Lineage (GTDB taxonomy): Bacteria > Myxococcota_A > Polyangia > Nannocystales > Nannocystaceae > CAJXVA01. The sequence goes on from CAYGTG010000060.1 coordinate 409, forward strand.
GCTTGCTTCGAATCATGCGTGGTCGAGGAGGTCCGCAACGAAACGCATCCCGGCACGAGCTGCTGGGACCTGCGTTGAGCCGTGGCCTGCGCGTCCTAAGGGCCCTGGTCGAAACAATCTTGCCACCATGCACCGCACTGCACCACGAGTGCTGCGTTGCTCTTCGGTTGCGTAGCCCGCTACGCGCCCTTCTCGCGCCTTGCCCTCGCGGCGCAGCTCGGCACCTGTGGGCAAGATTGTTTCGGCCAGGGCCCTCACTCTGGCGCGATTCAATAGCGGCATTTGTCGCGATGGGTCCTAGACTCCCCCCATGACGATGGAAGTGTTCGGCGGGCACAGCGCTGGGGCTCGGCTCGAGAAGCTGCAGGACAGCCCGCACTTTGACGGAGAACGGTTCCGAAACCCGGTCGAGACTCCGCAGGCGCGCCCGAGTCTGGGCTTGGCTTGGGAGTTCATCTCGGACTCGGCCGGGCGTGTTCCCACCGAAGAGCATCCGTTGGTGCGACCCGAGCCGTCATCACTGGTGGCGGGCAAAGGTGAAGCGCTGCGCGTCACCTGGCTTGGGCACAGCACATCGCTGGTGGAGATCGACGGAGCGTTGGTGCTGACGGACCCGGTGTTTGGTCCTCGTGCCGGTCCGTTCTCGTGGATGGGCCCCAAGCGCTTTCATGCGCCACCGGTTGAGCCCGAGCAGCTTCCGGACCTCGACGTCATCCTGGTGTCTCACGACCACTACGACCACCTCGACCTCCCCACGGTGCAGCGGCTCGCCGCACGGGACACACCGTGGGTCACGTCGTTGGGCGTGGGTGCCCACCTCGAGCGCTGGGGCGTCCCCGCGGAGCGCATCATCGAGCTTGGGTGGTGGGAGAGCGTCGAGATCGCGGGGCTGGAGATCACGGCGTGCCCATGTCGCCATTTCGCGGGGCGAGGGCCGACGGCGAGCAAGGCGACCTTCTGGTCGAGCTGGGCCATGCGCGGGCCCAAGCACTCGGTCTGGTTCTCGGGCGATACGGGGATCTGGGAGGACGCGTGGGACGAGATCTCGGAGCGCTTTGGAGGGTTCGACCTGAGCATGATCGAGATCGGTGCGTTTCACGAGGCGTGGGGCAGCATTCACCTTGGGCCCAAAAACGCTCTGACCACCCATCAGCGGGTCAAGGCCAAGACCATGATGCCGGTGCACTGGGGCACGTTCAGCTTGGCCCTTCACGATTGGGACGAGCCGATCGCCACGCTGCTGGAGCTGGCGGACAAGGCCGGGGTGCAGCTGCTCAGCCCGATGATGGGGCAGAGCGTGCACCGGGAGTCCGGGGTGGCGGCGTACTGGCGCGAGCGGGCGAAACGCTTCGGGGGGTGAGGCCCGCTTCGTGGCGTCGCTGCCTACGCAGCATCTGGCTCGGAGTCCGGCTGGGCCACCGACCGCTTCCACGCGTTCAAGCCAACCGTAGAGAGATGAAGCAGCGCAAACGCGATGGTGAATCCGATCGCGAGTTTGGGCTCGCCGCTGAAGTACAGGCCGCAGACACCGAGGACTGAGGTTCCCAGAGCAACGATCGACAGCCCAACGCGAAGCGGCACCGAGGCCGATGTCCTGCCTTTGATGGACACCACGGTCGAGGCGACCAGCAGGGTGAGGTAGGCCGCCAGCCAAGCGTAGGCTCCCCGGGCAAACAGCAGCCATGAGAGCCACACGACCGCGGCCAAACCCACAACCGCGGAGACCAGCTCGGGCACCATCCACGGCGGCCATGTGGCCTCCGCCTCGGCCGGGCGCCGCACCTGCCACGCGTTCTCGCCCTCGATGGGTTCGAACCGGCACTGTGCCTTGGCTTTGCGCAGGGCTTGGTTGAGCCCAGCCATGACCAGGGTCCCGGCCGCCTTCTGAGCCGTTGCATTGCCGTGGACCAGGACCAGCCGCTCCACATCGGACTGAATCGCGCCCAGGATTGTCGTGGGGTCTTCGACTCCCGCGGCCTGGAGCATGAACCCGAGCCGAATGATCTCCGGGCGCATGGTGTCCACGCTCCACTCCAGCTCGATCCGGGTCAGTGGGTCTTCGCCGAAGAGATCGGCGAGGTCGGGGGGCGCGTCGGTCACGAGGGATCCACGGTCGACCGGAAGGGAATCTGTGTCAAACGTCTCCGTAGAGATCGGCGAGCATCAGCACGCTTGGGTTGCAAGGTGTCCCCGAGCAGCTAGGTAACCGGGACCATGCGCATTCGCTCTCTATGCTTCCCGCTGCTCCTCGCGCTCGGTTGCTCCTCCGCCGCGGCCCCAGAAGGTCCGCCCAACGCCCCCTCTGCGGCTGGTGGAGCGTCTGCAACGCTGCAATCCAACAGCGGCGTGGTCGGCACGGTGCAGTTTGCGCCCGAGGGCGAGAGCGTCCGCGTGACGGTGGAGCTCTCCGGGCTCGAGCCAGGGCCGCACGGATTTCACATTCACGAAGCGGGCGACTGCTCGGCCGAAGACTTCACGTCCGCCGGTGGCCACTTCAATCCCCATGAGCATCAGCATGGTGCGCCCTCTGACGCGCAGCGCCACGCCGGCGACTTCGGCAACGTGGAGGCATCCGCAGAGGGGGTGGTCTCGGTCGAGCTGGAGATGGACGTCGTGCTCGATCCCGGCGCCGCAGATTCGGTGATCGGCAAGGCGGTCATCGTGCATGCCCAGGCCGACGATCTGAAGAGCCAGCCCAGCGGTGCCGCCGGGCCGCGCGTCGCGTGCGGGGTGATCTCGCCGGCGGTGTAGCTGCGGCGCCTGTCAAGATTAGAGCTCGGTGGCCCCGAGCTGCTCGTAGCCGTCATCGCCAATACCGCTCACGAAGATCCATTGCCGGTTCACGCTTTCCGCCCGCTGGGCATCGATCCTGATCGACGTGATGCCCAGCGGCGTACCCTTGATCTCGAAGGCCTGCGTGGTCCAGCCGCCTTGGCCTTTGGCAATCTCCACCGAGTTCGATTCGATGGTGATCGAGCCAGGATCTCCCCTGAGCTGGCCGGTGACATTCTCAGCCAGCAGGCCGTCCTCACTGACGATCGTGATGTTGACCGGGACGGTCAACCCGTTGTTGCAGGGGCCGCAAAGGAAGAAGCCGCAACATCCGCCGGGCTCGTCGATGATCGCTCCGTTGGCCAGGGTCACCGAGATGGCGACGATCGTCGCGGGTGCGTCGGCGATTGCGTGCCACACCATCGGAATCTCGAGACCCGTGGCCGCCTCGAGCATGTCGGCCGCTGAAAATCCCTCGTCGGTCATGGCATCGAAGGGGATCTCGAAGCCCGCGCAGCTGCAGGAGTCCTCGCCAGTCGAGCTCTCGCCTTCACTGGATCCGTCTCCTGCGGTTGTCGTGGTGGTCCCCGGTCGCGGCGGAGATGTGGTCACATCCTCGCCCGTGGTGGGCGGGAGCGAGGTGACCCCCGCGGTTGTCGAGGTGGTCGTTGCCGACCCGGTCGAGGTCGATGAGCCTTCGCTGGTCGTCCCGCTGTCCGCGACCGACACCGCAGGCCCACAGCCCATCATCGCCGAGAGCACAGCCGCTGCGACGATGCGCCTCAGAGCAAGTTCCGCCATCCCCTCAGGGTAACAGCCTTGCAGAGCTGGACGGCCTGCGGGCCCATCCGGTGCGACCTCTGTTTCGGCGTCCACCTCGTGACATCCAGGTAGTCGAGAACACGGGGTCTCGGCCTCCCGCCAGCATCGCTTGCTGAGGGGCGATTTCGCCGCGTACGTTTGCCCGCGTGAAGGTTCCGCGACGTGTGTTCTTGGCGCTCAGCTTGGTCTTCGCGTCTTGCGGTGAGGCCAGCGACGCGGAGGAGATCGCGACCGAGGACGTCCCCGAAACCGGGCCGATGCCCGATGTCGGGTTGGCTCCGGACGGAGGGTCGACCGATGCGTCCACGGGCGCGGACGACAGCGGGCCGATCTTGGATCTGGGAACCGAGGATCCGGCCGGCCCCGCCGACGGTGGCGCCGCCACGTTTGCCGAGAGGTGCGCCACATGCCATGGCATGGATGGGGTCCCCAACGCCCCCCTGACCCCGGATCTCGCCGGGCTCGCTCCGAGCTACAGCGATGAAGGGATGACCGAGTTGTTCTCCGTCGGGCTGACGTTGATGCCGCCGCAACCGCTTCGCGCTGATGACCGCGTGCTGTTGCTGGAGTACCTGCGCGAAGAGTTTGGGGACTACGATCCCGACGCTCAGCGTGACGGCCTGGCGATGTTCGAAGGGATGTGTTCGACGTGCCATGGCGACGACGGGCTCGGCGACGGTGACCGGGTTCCGAGTCTCTTCGAACATGTGCACGAGGTCGACGACGAGCGCCTCGTGGAGTTGATCACTGTGGGCTTCCGCGAGGACGGTCGCGGGCTCCGCGATGCCGAGCTTCCGGTGTTCATGGACTACCTGCGCGCGCGCTTCGGAACGCGATAGCCGCGGGCTGTGTCGCGCTCTGTACGACTTGGGCGGCGCACCGAGGACGCAGGTGACTCACAACGAGACACCTTCGCGCGAGTTCACCCGTTCATCGACCTCGCGGCATGATCCTGCGCCACCCGCACTTGTCGATCTTTGCGTCGCTGAGTTCGTCACTGGTAGTAGAATGGACGCATGATTACACGCGACTGCGGGACTTGGTTTGGAGGCGCCGTTGCGCTGGCCGGCGTACTGCTGGGCGGAGCCGATGCCCACGCGGAGATTCCGTACGCCGATGGCGTCACCCCGGGCGCGCTGCGGGGCATCGCGATCCAGGCCGACTCCCCCTGGCCGGCGAGCTACTGGGAGTATCTTCCGAGCAACTTCGACGACGTGCCGGAGGACTACCTGTATCCGATGATCATGACCCTTGGCGGGATCGGAACGATGGACACGGGTTCGGTGTGTCCCGACCTCACTGAGACCTGCACGGTCGCACAATGCCAATCGGCGCCTTCCATCGACGGCCTGTGCCGGGTGTATCGCCGCGGTCCGGCGGTGGAGATTCGCGCGGGCGTCTGGGACGATCAGGAGCGACCCTTCATCGTGATTCAGCCCCAGAATCGGGCGCCCACCAACTCGGCGGAGGACTACGACCGAGATGAACTCGATGACCTCGTCCAGTTCGTCGTCGACAACTACCCCGTCGATCCCCGGCGCCTGTACATCCTGGGCAACAGCCAGGGAGGCCGTGCCACGCTGCAGTACCTCGCCGCCTACAACCGGCGAATGGCGGCGGGCACGATCGGACCCGGAGGGCTCATCTCCGAGAGTGACGTGGGATGCCTTCTCGAGGACACGGCGCTGTGGGCGTTTCATGGCGAAAATGATGTCGACAGCAACGTCGCCCCGGGGGCGTTCGACCCATGCTTCATCGCACGCAACGTCAGCCGCGCGAATGAACCTGCGCTGTACTCCGGCGGCAACCCCAACTGTGCCGCTCGCCTGGCGCGCCCGTTCCCGGTCTCGCGAATCACGATGTTCCAGGACACCGCCCACAACGCGTGGACTCCGGCATTCGAAAACGTGACCAGTGGGTTTGGCGACCCGGCGTGGACCGAGGACGAGATGTGCGGATTCGAGACCAACTGGGTGCAATACGACGACGCGGAGTACAGCGACGGCGTCTACACCTGGTTGCTGGAGCATGACCGCCCGAGCATCGAAGCAGGCGAGGCCGTGGTCGTTCCCGGCGACGTCGACAGCTTCACCCTCACCGCTACGGTCGTCGACGACGATGCCACGACCGTAACCTGGACCCAGACCGGCGGCCCTGAGGTCACCCTCACCGCGGGCAAGGATGGGAGCGCGGAGGTCACGAACTTCGAGTATGACGCGACCTACGCTTTCAATGCGTTTGTCGTCGACGCCGACAACCAGTGGAACGAGGATGACGTGTCGGTCACCGTCGAGTCCGAGGTTGTCGAGGGGGGGAGCACGGGCGGCGAAACCGGCACCGGGAGCTCGGGAACCGACGACACGGGCACCACCAGCACCCCCGGCACGACCAGCGGCGATGGGACCACCGGGGAAAGCACCGGGTCGAGCAGCGGCGCCGGGACAAGCGGTGGCATGGATACGACGGGAGGGGTTTCTGACTCCAGCACCGGGCTGGCCACCAGCGCCTCGGCCGGATCCGCGGTCACCGGCGACACCCCAACCCCCGGTTCCACCAGCGACTCGACCGGCACCGACACCGACTCCGGCGGCGCAGCCTCCTCCAGCGGATGCCGGGTCGGTGACGACCCGAGCTTTGGCTGGATGCTGCTATTGGGGATTGGCTTCTTGCGCCGGTCCCGCGGCGCAGCTGTGAGCACGGCGGCGTAGCGAAGAGCTCACCGGCTGGGACGGTGAAGCCGTATTCTCGCAAGACATGCGCGGATGCTTGTTCATGGCGATCGTTCTTGCTGCGGGCTGCGAGCTCACTTCGGCGCCGGCGGACTCCGGACTCGACAGACGGCTCGAACATGCCGAGGACCGGCTGCGGGAACTCGACGAGACGCTGAGCATCGTCCAGGAAGATGCGGGTGATCTGCGAAAGCGAGTTGCCGAACTGAGCCGCAGGCTCGATCAGGCGGCCGCAGCCGACGGCACAGTCAGCGATGCTGCGACCGCAGTCCCAGGGCTCGACTCCATTCGTTGCGAGGACGGCACCTGCCACGTCGCGCGCAGCCTCATCGAATCGTTGGTCGAAGAGCCCGAGCGCCTCTCAGGCCTCGCCCGGGTCGTTCCGCAACAAGAGGGTGGGAGCACCACCGGTTTCAGGCTCGCGGGGATTCGCCAAGACTCCATCATCGATGTCCTTGGGTTCCGCAACGGTGACGTCCTCACGCACGTCAACGACAAGGCTTTGAACTCGGTCGACGCCGCGATGAGTCTGGCGGTGACCTTGAGGACCGCCAACAAGCTCACGATCGGAGTGCAGCGAGGCGAGGAAGCCACCACCCTCACTATTGTCGTCGACTGACCGGATCCAAGTCAGCCTCGGCGTCGCTTGGCGGTGAAACTGGGGCCCTTCCGAGCACCAGGAACCCAAAACGGCACGAGGTGCGTTCACACGGCCTGTGCCGAAAGACTCTCGCGCCCAGGGACCGAAGACGAGGATTCGCGTGCGCATCGCATCAACAATCGTGTGCGGAGTGCTTGGGCTCGGCTGCAGCCCGTCGTCGGCGAGACCTGTCGCGGCCGGCCCTGTGATCGCGCCCGCGAGTGCTCCACGAGTCCACGAGAACGCCTCGAGCGAGAAGCATCATGCGGCGCCCGAGATGGCCGAGGTGGTCGAGGCCGTTCCCGAGGAACTCGCGGTGTCGTTGGTCGTGCTGGCACCCACCGATCGGACTCCCGAGGCGTGGCCGAGGAACCTGCACTGGGTGGGCGACGAGCGCCTGTCGCAGCCCGTCGTCACGCGTTCTTCTTCAGGAGATGTGCGGGTGTCCTGGTACGTACCGCTCGACGCCCTCGACGCCGTGAACCGAGGGGATCGCGGAGCAGCTGCGCGCCGAGGGATACGAAGATGTTAGCGCGCATTGGCGCCTCCCTTGCTCCCCGCCCCCCATCAGCGAGCGCGACGAACGAAGTCTTGAAACACGGCTTTATGGCGCGGCAGGTCCAGGCTGGGGGAGACGGATACGCGGACGATGTAGTCCTTGTCGCCTTCTTTGGTGGTGCCTTGCGTGGAGGTTGCCGGCACCGTCCAGTAGCAGCCCTTGAGTTGGCCGTAGCTGACGCAGAACTTACTCTCGTCGGGGATCTCGCTGATCATCAAGTGGATGAGCTCGAGGTTGGCCGCGCGCTTGTAGGCTTCGCGTTCTTCGTCGGTGTTGCCTCGCGTGGGTAGGTCCAAGGAGAAGACCGAGGGGGTGAAGCCCTGGCTGGCCAGCTCGTCCGAGACGAAGTTGATCTTGGCAGCAGGCAGAACTTCGCGGATGAAGTTCACGAAGTCACGCGTGTTCGCGTAGGCGGCCTCGATACGCTCGAGCATGGACGGCAGCTGCTGGGCGAGCACCTCCAGCTGATGCTCCGTGGCTTCGTTGTCGCACAGCTGCATGTGCAGCTCGATCTTCTCCAGCAAGCGCTCGGCTCTTGCATTCGCCACGCAGTAGCCGGCCGTGCATCGTCCGCCGCTGGGGAACTTGGACCCGCTGACGTAGGCAATGGTTTGAACCGGGGAGAGGATGCCGCCCTCGCCCAAGAAGCGAACGTTGGGACAGAAGGTCTGATCCAAGATGAAGACCGGTTCGACCGCCTTCGTCCCGTCCGCCGTGCGGCGCTCTTTGCAGAGCACGTCGCGCAGTTTTTCGAGGTCTGGAACCTCGACGCGAGGGTTCGTCGGGATCTCGGCGATGATGTAGGGGACAGCGTCTTCGGCGGCAATCTGCTCGAGGACGGTGTCGGTGCTCTGGACCATGTCCCGACCCCCGTCGACCGGAAGATCGACCACTTCGATGTCGTCCCTGCATGCGGCGACGCGTCGAGCCTGGTCATTGGTGCCGCCGTAGCAGTTGGGCGGCACCACGATTCGGATGGGCTTTCCGCTGTGGTGTTCCAGCGCGTGATCCACCAATCCCATCACGATCGCGTATTGAACGGAGAGCCCGCTGGACCCCACAAGCGCGGGAGCTTGCGTCCCCGTGACGTGACGAATCGACTCGAGAACGCGGGCTTTGTCGGCCTGAGTGTTCCGTTTTGCAGGAGCAGGGCTCTGGTGCGTGAGGTCCTGGAGCGCCAGCAGGCTGTTCGCCGGCGTCATGGCAATGGTCTCTCTTCGGCGCGTGTGCTGGATCTCCGCGATGGAGTCCGTGTTCTGCTCGCCGTGGACCACGATGATGCTTCCCCATTGGCTGTGCAGCCTGACGTGGAAGTCAATGTTGGGACTGAGCTTGAACCCGGTGAAATCGTCGGACTGCTCGAGGAACACGGTGCTGTCGGCCTGCGACGAGACGTTCTCGATGCCGTCGACCCGCTGGAGCTCAAATCGGTAGCCGTAGACGTTCGTCAGGACGTCGGTATCGAGGAAGCTCGGGAGCTCGCCGGTATACGCGATCAACGTGCTTCGATCGGAGAGCAGGTTCTTTCGAAGGACGGCCAACAGCGGAGCGGCTCTGGACGAAAAGCTGATCACGTTGTCCGCTTTGAGTCCGTCCGCTTTGGCGATGGCCCACTCGAGCACGCACGACAAGGGGTGACCCAAGCGGATGTAGTCGAACGCGGTGGGCAGCTCACGCAGCGCCGATGGATCTGCGTTGTGGCGGTCGAAGAGCGCCTCGAACCGTTCGAGGAACTGCGTCTTCGCCAGCCGCTCCTCGTAGATATCCAGCCGATGCGTGGTCAGGTTCAACCAGTCGGCCGGCATGTTCTCGACGACGCTCTTCACGTAGGCTTGGATCGCTGACGCTTCCACGGCGGGCATCTTAGCGGTCGCCGGAGGAGGCGTGGAGGTGCTCCCAGCGACGCCGTTGACGTTCGCGCCTGTGAGAACGCCGAATGGTGTGAGGCAACGCTCCTCGGTCGGGCTCGCTCGGCGGGTCGTACTGCCGGAAGTTCGCCTCGGTAAACAAGACGGTGTTGAACTCGATGTCGGCGAAGCTGTCCCCCGAGTCGTCGTTCAAGATCGGCGTGACGCCCTCGATGCCCCACTGCGGATCGGGCGGTCGCTCGGTCGCGTGCGTGTCTGCGAATCCGTACTGGCCGCTTGTGGAGCGGGGTTGCGGAAGCGGACAGCACACACGACAACGTAGAGCCGCGAACGGCGGATTCAGGGTGAAGAAAAGCTGGCCTCGCCCGCGTAGCGCCCGCGAGGTCGGCGTCACCGCTGAGCATTGGGTGGAGATCCAGATCTCGCAGGTGGGGGGGATCCCGGACCCAATTCCTGCGATCAGCCCGCGGGCCGCCCCGCGGACGGGCCCGACAAAACGGGCCGGCACTTCAGCGCTGCGGCTGCGGCGCTATCATCGCGGACATGGATGCGCTCAAGCGGCGGTTGGTCGGTACGAGTCTCGGACGAGCGGTGATGAGAGGCCGCGAGGTCCTCAACTTCCTGCGCGTCTCTCGACACCCGTCGCTGGGGGCCGTCTTGGCGCAAGACAGCTGCACGGATCGCCTCCTGGCGCGGCTGACGCGCCCTGGCCGAACCTTCGTCGACGTCGGTGCACACATCGGGTCGGTCTTCTCTGAGGTGAAGCACCGAGACCCGTCGGTCCTGGTCGTCGCCATCGAAGCGGTCCCCGAGAAAGTCGAGGCGTTGGCCCAACGCTTTCCGGACGTGACGTTTCATTGCTGCGCGGTCGGTGAGTCGGACGGGGAGGTCTCGTTCTTCGTGGATACCCGCCGCTCGGGCTATAGCTCCATGGCGCGTCGGCTCGGTGCAAGCGAGGGCGAGTCGACCACCAAGGAGATCCGCGTGCCGCTGCGGCCCCTCGACGCGCTGCTCGCCGAGGTCAAGAACGTCGACGTCGTCAAGCTCGACGTCGAAGGCGCAGAACTCGGGGTTCTGCGCGGTGGCGTGAACGTCGTCAAACGGCACCGGCCCGTCATCGTCTTCGAGAGCTGCGCCGGAAGCGGAGCGCCGCACGGCTACTCCGAAGCCGGGCTCTTCGACTGGTTCGAGGCCCACGAGTTCGGCATCTTCGTACCCAACCGAGTTGCGCACGAAGGCAGACCTCTGTCGCGGGAGGGTTTCGAAGACAGCCACTGCTTTCCGCGGCGGACGACCAACTACTTCGCGATTCCCAAGGAACGCCGCGAGGGGGTCCGCCACCGCGCGCACGAGGTCTTGGCTTGAGCCCAGCGGTCGCCGGCGCGGGGCGAGCTGCTATCCTGGCGCCGATGGCATTGCGCCGGATAGCGCTGTATGCGGCGCTCGCGGCGACGGCGGCGTGCCGGGCAGAGCCCGAGAAGGCCGGGGAGGCCCAGGTCGAGCCCACCTGCGAGGCTCCGAAGGCCGAGGTCCAACGGCCATGGTCCCTTCGCCCCCGCGGCGACGGCGTTCTCGAGCTTCGCGTCGACCAGGCGCCGCTGCTCGAGCTCCGCCACGGCGGGTTTCACAAGCTCGGCCAGAGCGCCCAGCCGAGGGTGCGCAGGCTGCCCAGCTCCACCGATGGCTTGGCGTTCGAGGTGACCTTCGAGTCTCTACCGGTTCGAGTTCTTGGTGAGGTCCTCCCGCCGACGGGCAGCGAAGTCCGCATCGACTACACGCTGGAGCTCACCCAACCACTCGAGGACGTCGCCGGGGTTGGGCTTCAGCTCGGTCTGGCGGCAGGGGCGTGGGATCTCGAGCCACAGATGGTGCACATCGACGGCGGTCGCGACATCCGGGTGCAGGTCCCCGGCCTCGGCCCGCTTCACGTTGTCTTCGATCCCACCGCTCCACCACGGACGTTCGTCGACCCTACGAGCCCATCGAAGATCCGCGCAGCGTGGCTCCAAGGCGATACGCCCGCCGGGACGGTCTCGACCAGCGTGACGATCTCGCTCCCGGGCCGAGCGACTCTGGAGGCGCCGCTGGCCGAGCGCTACGGACCACGCAGCTCGGACCGCTGGCACCGGGACGCCCTGGTGGCCGACGACTGGCCGGTCGACCTGAGCGCGCTCAATGACACACATGGCCGCGCTGGCAGCCACGGTCGCGTGGTGGTCGATGGCGAAGATCTGCGGTTCGAGGACGGTACACCCGCGAAATTCTGGGGCACCAACCTCGCTGCATCTGCGCTGTTCGTCGCCGACGACGCGACGATCGAGCGCGAGGCGAAGCGCCTTTCGGCCTTTGGGTACAACCTCGTCCGTTTCCACCATCACGACTCCGGGTGGGTCGGGAAGAACGTGTTCGACACCCGCGGCGGCACCACGCAGGTCCTCGACGAGGAGGCGCTCGACCGCCTCGACCGGTGGATCGAGACATTGGCCAACAAGGGCATCTACGTATACCTCGACCTGCACACCGGACGAGAGTTTCTCCCCGGTGATGCGATCCCTGGATATGCCGACATGCTGCTCGGTCCGCACCCCCGACAGTCGCGAGGCTTCCAGTACATCAATCCGCGGGTCGCCGAGTTGCTCGAGCGTTACAACGAGGCGGCGCTGACCCGCGACAACCCGCATACCGGACGACCCTGGGCCGAGAACCCGGCGGTCGTTGGGATACAGCTCACCAACGAGAACGACCTGACCAACCACTTCGGCCGCGGCTTTCGGCCCGGGACCGGGAGAGAAACGCATATCGCGATGTTCGACGCGCTCGCCACGTCGATCGTGACCGAGTTGGGGCTGCCCAAGAAGGCGGTCCGCGGCGTGCATCGGCCGGGGCCAGGCAAGGTCTTGCTCGCCGAGATGCAGCACCGCTGGGATGCGCGCGCGATGAGCCATCTGCGATCGCTCGGGGTTCGTGCGCCGCTGTCGACGACGAGTTTTTGGGGATTTGGCTCTCTGCTCGATCTTCCGTCGCTGGCCGCAGGCGACGTCATCGACGCGCACAGCTACGGCGAGGCCGAGGCGCTCTCGACGAACCCGCATCGCCAGGCGCACTGGCTGCACTACATCGCGACCGCGCAGGTGTCGGGCAAGCCGCTGACCGTCACCGAGTGGGCTGTCCCCAAGCCTGCCGCCGATCGCCACACCGCGACGCTCTGGATGGCCGCGCAGGCCCGACTCCAAGGATGGGACGCCGTGATGGCGTTCACCTACGCGCAGCGGCCGGTGGGCTCCCCACGGCGTGGTCCACACAAGTGGGATCAACACACCGACCCGGCTCAGATCGGCCTCGCCCCGGCCGCGGCCCTGATGTTCCGCCGAGGCGACATTCGCTTGGCCAACGAGACGATCGCGATCGCGCCGTCCCTGGAGGAGTTGTGGAGTACCCACGCTTCGCCCTCCAGCCGGGTCGCGTTGCGCACCGCGTCCGAGCGATCCCGGACTGTCGTGGTGCTCCCCAAGCATCCCAAGCTTCAGTGGGACCGAGCCGGCGAGGCTCCGGCGGGATCGCGGGTCGTGACCGACCTTGGCGCTGACCTGCTGGAGGGATCCGCTGGGGAGGTCCACGCGGACACCGGTGAGATCGTCCGCGACTGGGAGCAAGGGGTGCTGCGGATCGACGCGCCCAGGGCACAAGCCGTTTCGGGGTGGATCGGGGAACGAACGCTGTCGACGCGTGACCTCCGGGTCGAGGTGACGACGAAGAGCGCGACGGTGTCCGCGGTATCGCTCGACGGGCGAGCTCTCGGCGACAGCGAACGCATCCTCTTGACCGCCGTAGCCCGCGCGACTCCTCAAGACGATGGAAGCGTGCGCAGCGAGCCCGTTCACGGTCAGGTCTCCATCCGTACGTCCAGTCCGCTGCGTATCGCCGCGCTCAACCCCCGGGCGCGTGCGACGGACATTCCTCAGGGCGCTTCGTCGACGGCAGGGGTCCGAGACGGCGAGTGGGTGCGGCTGACGCTGCCCGAGGAGCCCACGCACTGGTTCATCATCGCTCGCGACCCACGCTGAGTCGCGGACCGCACAAGAAGTGTGCATGGGTGGGTCTGGGGGCTCCATGTAGGAGCCATTTGAGCAACAAACTGTAACGGAGCTAGCGGACCGGAGACGACTTGTTCGGAGCCACCATAAACTTTGCCACGACCGTCACGAAACGCTGCCTGCTCATCCTTCCGTTCCTTGCCCTCGGCGCCTGTGATTCCGGGGAAGACACGGCATCGTTGCGCTCACTGACAGCTGCGGCGCTCGAGAACTCTGACCTCCTCGACGCCATCGAAGCCGCGGAGGCTGCAAGACCGGGGGCCGTCGTCGTGGCGGCGGAAGTCGAGTTGGAAGACGAGGGCCAGAGTCACTACGAAGTCGAGCTGTAGGTCGACAGCGTCGCGCACGAACTCGAGCTCGATCCCGATACTGGGGAGGTGCTCGACGCGGAGTCCGAGGAAGGGCCCGAGGACGAGCCCAGCGAGTCCGAGGTGGCCGCCAGCAACAGTGTGGGCTGGGCCGCGCTGATCGCCGCGGCGGAAGCGGAGGTCGGTGGCGTGGCGTTCGAGGCCCAGACCGAAGGTGGAGATGACCGTTTTGAAATCGAGGTTCTCACCGACGAAGGGATCTGGGAGGTCGAGCTGAGCGGTGACGGCACCGTGCTCGAGGTCGAACTCGAAGACGAAGACGAGTGGGAAGACGACGAGGAGCTCGAGGACGACGACGACGACGACGACGACGACGGCGACGACCACGACGACGACCACGACGACGACCCCGACCACGACGAGTAGCTCCCTCGAGCATCCGGATCGAATCAAGACTGCTCGGGGCCGAAGAACCGATCGCGGGCACAGCGTTGTACGAGCGTATCCGGTGGCTCCTTCATGCAGTTTGAGGCGCGTCTTTTGCTAGGTTGCCGCCATGGGCTCCCTTCGCTTCCGTGGCACCTCATCTTCGATCGGCGAGCTTGGGCTTCATGTCGACCCGCAGCCCGGTTGCGGGTGGTGGCTGTTCGACGCTGACCGCAGTCCGGAACTCCTGTACGGCGATGCGCACGATCTTTCCTCGCTCCCGAGCACGCTCGAGATCGACAACCGCAGCCTCGACGAAATGCTCGAGCGCCTCACGGGCGCATGCATGACCTACTGGCCACCGGGGACCACGCCACAGGGCCTGATCGGCGATGTTGAGCACACTCGCCTCAACGTGGTCCCTGGCTCGTCACCGGGTCATGTTCGCATCGTGCTCGACGCCGCCTTGGTCCCGGACTTCAATGATCCCGATGTCGAGGTGGGTCCGACGCATCGGCTGGAGCTTTCGGGCGATGCGACACTCGTGCGCGAGCCGCCCAACGGGTGACCCGGAGCCGAGCTAGGAGCAGGGCGGTCAGGGCGGCTGGAACGACGGGGGCGGCCGCGAGCGACAGCACCCAGAAACCTGGGAACGGCTCGGGCGGTGGGGCTTGGAGGAGGTGCGGGTACAGCCGCCACGCCAGCAGGAGTTGGCTGATCACGACGAGCCCCAAGAAGGCGAGCAGGGCGGCGCGAACGCGTCGTGTCGCGGCCGGATCTTTGCGAGTGACTCCGCCCGCCGATCGCAGGAGTCTCCCCCCCAACAGGGTGCTGGCGATCGCCTGAACGCCCACCCACGCTCGAATGATGGTGTCGTTGTGCAAGACGCCGAGCAGCTCGTTGACGTGCGCGTGACCGATGGCCCCGACGAACTCCCCGATGCCCCCCAGGAGGAGGAACATGCCCAGCAGGCGTGCGATCACGCCGCTGAAGCGGTCTGCGGGCAGCGCTGTGCCGGTCATGGCGAGACCCTACCGCCGGCAGCGCAACCGGCAAGCGGCCGTGGCTGTCCAGAGCCGTCGCTACTGGAACGCCCGACTCCTCCGTCCCCGCTTTTTCACACGTCATTTCGCTTGAGGGCACCTCTATTTATCCGGCGGGATCTCCGAGGGAGCGCGTGAACCACGCTGTCGTTCGTCGCTAAGGAGACCGGTTCGCAGTGTTGGGTCGAAATGCTGCTGAGGGGATGGTTGCACGTTCGCGATCGACGTGAGGACGAAGTG
>CAYGTG010000061.1:0-12716 GCA_964352485.1 uncultured Nannocystaceae bacterium
CCCCAACCCCGCGCGCATCTCGACATCGGACGGGTATGCGATCAGGATCCGCCGATAGAGCGTCTCAGCCTGCTTATAGCGGCCCAGGTTGTAGTTGGCCCAGGCCATGCGAGAGTTGGCGAGGTAGTTGTGGGGATCGAGCCTCACGGCCGCCCTGCCCGCCTCGAGCACGTCCATCCACATCAAGAGCGCCATCTCGGGCAGCATCAAACCGAGGCGGGGCTCCACAGCTTTGGGGTGAAGCTTGATCGCGGCGCGGTACGCCTCGATCGAATCCCAATGGCGGGCCAGCAGGTAGAGCAGCCAGCCGCGGCGTAGTTGATAGACGTATGTCCGTCGCTGCGCAGGTTTCAGCGCGTCGATGTCGGCGAGCGCTTCGGCGTACTTGCCCTCGGACTCGTGCTTGAATGAGGCGCGGTAGGCCGTCTGGGTGTCACTGCCATGGGCGGTGAGGGGAGCCAGCCCAATGACCGCCGCGAGGAGGAACTCATGCAGCCGCATCGGTCTTCTCCGGGTGGGAACGCCGAGCGATACGGTGCCGGGTTCCCGATCGAACCTCGACGCATGACAGGCCTGCGGCGTCGAAGGTTGCTCTGGTTTGAACATAGGGTTGGCCACCGCGTTGTCGGGTCGAGCGGCCCTCGATCGTGGTGTTGTCGACCTTGTGGGTCACGCTGTACTCCATTTCGAGCGCGGTGTTCTTGACGAAGGGGGAGACGAAGTCGAGCAGGACCTGAGCGGGTAGGCGAAGGAAGTAGCGAAGCTGCAGGTGGTCGGTCCAGCGAAGGCCCTCTCCGATCTCGAGCGGGACGGTGGGGAGTGCGGCTTGCAGCAAGTGCACGACCGAGCGTCGGTCGCCGATCGTGTCGTAGATCCGAAACAGGTCGCTCACCTGATCGTAGTACGCGTGGGCCGTGCGCTCCGAGGAACGAATCATCCGCGCACCAAGGAGGTCGATCTCGGTGACCAGAGTCTCGGTGTGCGTGCCGCCGCCGTCGGCCTCGACCTCGAACACGAAGGACGCGTTCTCGGCCGCTGGTAGGCCCAAGGAGTGATCGGTCGGCTCGAGGTTGCGCACCACGTCGCCTTCGCTCGCGATCAGCGTGCTCACCACCTTGGGTCCCGCTTCGGCCTCGAGGACGACATCGTGAAGCTCTGTCTCCAAGGTCGGCGCGCCGATCGTGGGTGTGCCTTGAAACTGGAAGTGCAGGTGGGGCACAGGGGAGCGTCCGGAGCTTCCGCAGAGGCCCACGACATCGCCGCGTCGCACGAACTGTCCTTCGCGGACTTTGATGCTTCCGCGGGCGAGGTGACAGACCAGTGAGTACAGCCCCGGTGCGTGGTAGAGCAGGACGAGGTTGCCCCAGTTGTGCTTGAGATTGGGCTGTCCAATGGGGCTGTCCTCGACGTCGTCGATGATCCGAGCCACGGTTCCATCGGCCGCGGCCAGCACGGGGAGCCGATAGCAGAGGTAGTCTCGAGGACGGCTTCCGTCGCCGCGGAAGGTCTTGCCCGCAGCGTCCTGGACCTCGAAATCGAACGCATGACGCCACTGGTTGCGGTGGGTGTGTCGGCCGTCGACACCCTGCGTGCAGACCCAGCGGCCCAAGAACGGGGCGCGGAAGCGGAGCACGTACCGGGCGCCGAACCGTGCGACGCGGGTCCGGAAGTAGTTGAGGTTCTGCTCGGGCGTGCCGATCGCAAAGTCGACGGCTTTGGGGCGTCCGTCCTTGGTTCGCTGCCGCATCGCATACATCACCAGGATGAGCGTCAGGTTGAATGGGAGGATCAGCAGCGGAAGGGCCTGAATGGTCATCAGCGGCACGAGCCCGATGGCTGCCAGGCCGCACACGAGCGAGGCGCCCACGGCCAGCAGCATGGAACTGGGGCTGGGGATGAACCACACTCCGCCCAGCGCGATTGCGGTGAGCACGAAGTTGTAGCCGAGGACCATCGGCAGTGTGCCGTCCATGACCAACAGCAGGCGCCCCTCCAGCAGGTAGGCCATCGCAAAGCCAAAACCCGCGAGCAGGACCGCGATCCGGCTGTGGACAAGCAGCGCGAAGAGGACGACCAAGCCCACGTCTGCGCGAGGCAGAAAGAACAGTGCGCCCAAACTCTGAAGGAAGAGGTTGATCGGTCGCGGCAGCTCGATCGCGAGCACGGCCTGCTCGGCCAGTAGCGGACCCAGCGGTACGTCCAGGATCCTCGCGGCGCCGATGACCAGGTAGAAGACGAATAAGAACGGCAGGGTCAGCGGCGGCAGGTTGAACGTGGTCCCCAACGCCGAGTAGAGCGCTGCCGTCATGAAAACCGCAGTCACCACGCCGACAACGGTGAGCACCTGGGCATCGAGCGTGGGGCCAAACAGCAGACCCGCGCCAAGGCCGACCAGCAAGGCGTTGTAGCCGAACAAGCCCGTGGCCGTGAGGTCTTCACTGAGGCGAAACACCCGGGTCACTGCAAACGCCAACAGGGTCGCGAGCAGGCCGTAGAGCGCCACCCGGGGCACGATGGCGGTGCCAAGGATGACCAGCGCGCCGACCACCCGCGAGCGCGAGAAGAGGATCTGCGCGTACGAGCGCAACACGGCGTCGCGCCCGAGTCGAAGGGGCGCGCGCCAGCGTGGCGGGTCGGAGGCTGGGTCTAAAGCCAATCGGGGACCTCCTCCGGCCCGACGATGTCTTCGAGTTGCTCGCGGCGACGGATCAATCCGTGTTTGCCGCCGGGTCCGATCATCACGACCGCGGGGCGATAGGTGATGAACTGCATCCATTGGGTGACGTTGTAGGCACCGACGTTCTTGAGTACAAGCCGGTCACCTACGGACATCGAGGGGAACACCAAAGTGTCGCGCACGACATCGATGTTCATGCACAGCGGCCCGTAGATGACCGTGGGCTCGGGAATGCCTCGAAAAGGCTGCGCCGGGACAACGTCGTGGTTGTACCAAAACGAGGTGAACAGCGTGTTGACGCCGGCGTCGACAACAAGACCCCGCCGGCCGTCTCGCAGGCGCTTGTTGGCCACGACGGTCGAGACGAGGTAGCCGGCGTCGTCGACCATCGCGCGTCCGTTCTCGAGGACCAACGTGGGCAGGTCACGTGGGTCGCAGTCGAGCTCGGCGAGGCCTTCGGTGAGCGCCTCGACGTAGCGGGAGAAGCTGGGCGTGGCTTGCTCGCCGGGCAGGTACTGGGCCTTGAGCGTGTTGTGCGAAGCGAACCCGCCGCCGACATCGATGAAGTCGAGCAGTACGCCGTGCTCACTTCGCAGGGTATTTGCGAGGTGCGCGAGCTTGGCCGCGGCTTGCTTGTAGGCCGCGGGGTCCGTGATGAACGTTCCCAGGTGGCAGTGGATGCCGGCGAGCTCGAGCTTGTCTCCTGCGAGGAGTCGCCGGATGGCCTCCATGGCCTGCCCGCTCTCGAGGTTGAAACCAAATCGACTCCAAGGGGGGACCGACTCGACGGCCATGTTCACCCGGATCGCTACCTTGGGCCGGATGCCCTGGCGCTCGGCGACCCGCTCGGCTGCGGCCATCTCATCGAAGTGATCGATGTGGATGACGGTGCCCGCTGGAAGGACGCGTTCAAGGGTGGCCTCGGACTTCAGCGGCCCGTTGAAGTGCACGTGCGTGGGGTCGACGCCCATGCGCATCGCCTTGTCGTACTCGAACTCCGACACCACCTCGGCATAGGCGCCCTCGCGGTGGAAGACCTTGCAGATCGCATCGAGGTAGTTGGTCTTGTACGACCACGCGATGCGAATCTTGCGGTAGCGCAGCGCCAAGAGATCGTGCAACTCGCGGTATCGGGCGACGAGGTCGGCCTCGGAGAAGACAAACAGCGGCGATCCGTAGGTCTTGATGAGTTCGTCGACCGACACGCCATCGATCGATTCGAGCGGCTGCATCGCTTGGGCTCGCCCGAATTTGTTCATCATGCCCATCTGGTGGCGGACCAGGGTGGGGCGTTCGTACAGAGGCTTGGTCATGACACGTCTCCTGGGCTGGAATGGTGGAGCTCGCCGGTCGAGGCGATGGACTCGAAGTCGGACAGCGGAACGATCTGGTCGAGGGAGATGCGGACGAACATCTTTCCCACCTCGTATTCGTGCATCGGGGCAACGTCGCGGCCCGCGGCGAGTTGCGCGACGGCCCACGGAAGGTTCATGCCGGCGCCGGCGCTGAGGTAACACCACGCGGGGAAGCGCGGGTTGATCTCGAGCAGGTGCAGCTCGCCGGACTGCGAGCGCATCATCTCGATCTCGCAGGGACCCCGCCACTTGGTTGCCTCGAAGTAGCGCCGGGAGAGCTCTTCGATCTCCGGATCTCGAATGGCGATGCCGGCCCAGCCCTTGCCTTTGTCGGTGAGCAGGCGCTTGCGCATGGGGACCGCGCCCACCATGCCGCCTTCGCCGTCCCCGACCGCAACGACGTCGATCTCGTCGCCGTCGACGCCGGCCTGAGCGATCACGGGAACACCCCATTTGGCGACCATCTGGTGATAGGCGGCGACGGCCTCGTGCACGTCGTGCACCTCGATCGCACCGTAGTAGGCGCCCTTGATCCAAAATGGATACTCCAGCTTTCCTTCGAGCTGACGCAGGTCGTCGGGGTCGGCGATCACCCGTGTTGCGGGGGTATTGATGTTGGCGATCTCGCCGAGGTGAGCTAGGTGCGCCTTGGAGCGGAGGTCGAACAGCTCTTGGCTCGGGAGGAACGAGCCGATTCCTAGCTTGCGGAGCTGGGGCTCGAGGTCGATGAACGTGGGGATCTCGGCATCGAGCGTGGGGATGACGACATCGAAGGGGACCCGGGCGTGAACCTCGGCCAGGCGGGCGGAGAACGCAGCCAGTCCCTGGGAGGGGTAGGGCATGAGGAACACGTCATCGACGATGTCGCGGGCGTAGATACCGGGATCGAGCGAGTCGTACGCCAACCCGACGATGCGGCCTCGGAAGTCGGGGTGGGCTCGCAGCGCCCGGATGACGCCAACGCCGGGGCCAGGGTTGTCGGTCGCGTTGAGGCCGGTGACCGCGATCGTGAGCGGTGGCGCAGTCATGCCGTGAATTCCTCGGGCACCAGGCCGCTGCGACGCAACAAGTGCACGAACTCTCCGACGTCGCGTTCGACATCGGTGGTGGGGGATACATCGAATACATCTCGCAGCCGCGTCGCAATATCGGCAACACCGAGACCCTCGCGGAGTCCTTCGAGCACCGTCAGGCCTGGCTCGTTGGCGCTGAACGTGGAGCCTGTGTAGGGGTCGAAGAGGAAGCCGGTCTCGCTGATCGCGAGGTCACGCAGTTTCTGAGGGATGGTCATGGTTTGGGCTCACTGGTGCACAAAGGACAGGCCGAGCGTGATGTAGTGCGCGAGGGAATCGACGGGGCCGATCACGGAATCAGCTTCTACGCCGTGCACCTCGTAGTTGGCCAGGAGGGCGAAGTTCGCGGGAAGCTGAACTTGTCCGCCAACCCAGCCTCCCCAGCGGATGTCACCGGGAAGGTTGAAGATGACCGGGATGTCGAGATAGGCGGGTTGTCGTTCGCGGCCGTACTTGCCGCCGAGCCATAGGACTCCGGGCTTGCCGTGGACCGGGAGCTTCCAGCCTGGCTCGAAGCGGGGACGGACCTGGTCGCCGGCGATGGTGACGCTGGTGCCCAGTGCGATGTCTCCCCGCGGACTCCACCGTAGTGACAGGCCGACAGCGTGAACATCGTCGAGCCCCTCGTCGCGCAGGAACCCGTACTGCAGGAGCGCGCCGGCGATCGGCCAGACCGGGCCTGCGGAGGCGTGAATCTGGTGTTGCTCGATGGTGGAGCCCAGCTGCCCGCCGCCGGAAACCCGGCCGTAGCCCGGCCCAGCACCGCTGCCCCCAGAGCCGCCTCCGTTGCCATTGCCGCCGGACCCCGCGGTCAAAGATGACGCGTCGGCCAGGTCGTAGCTGATGCGTGCGTAGCCGTAGCTGGCCGCGACGGAGTAGTGCTCGGCGACGGTCAGCCCGACCCCGGCTTGAACACCCACGCCGCTGCGAAGTTCGGGGTGACCGGAGTACGCCTGCCCCGTCACGGACGCCCATGGCCGGACCGCCACCGGCGATCGGTCGCGGGCAAACGCGACGGCTTCGGCGACCTCGGGCGCCTCCGGGTAGTCCTGCTCGAGTGCCTCCAACTCGGCGAGCGCGCGCTGCCGGTGCCCGTCGTAGAGCAGTGACCACCACAGCCCGAGCCGACTTTCGAGCGAGCCCTGGCTCAGCTCGACGGCTCGTTCATAGTGCGCGGTCGCGCGGCCATAGTGCCGGGCCTGGAAGCGAAGCCATCCCGCTCGCAGGGTCCACCCGTAGTCCTGAGGGTGGGCCGCCGCGATCTCCTCCGCAAGAGCGGCGGCGCGGCCGTGCTTGCCACGGGATTCCAATGCGTCGATTCGCCGCACCTGAGCTTCGACCGGGGGCGCGGTGTTCGCCTGCGCCACGAGCAGGGCGGCCGTCGCAGCGAGCCAGAGCAAGGAGTTCATCGTGCACAGTCAACGTGTACACGCCCAGGGGGTGCCGAAGCGGCAATCCTTGCGTATTCGGCACTTGACCGCGTTGAGAGTCACGGTGGCGCGAGCCGATCTGAGCGTTCGTGATTGGAAGTCGTGATTTCAGCGGTGCGGGTCATCCGGTGCAGCCGAACTCGGCCGCTTGTGGAACTCCACCAAGAACTCCGCATCCGCGGACAGCCGCACGAAGTGCACTTCTTCGGGCAGCACCACAAACCTTTGTCCGGCTTGCAGTGTTGCCAGCGGTGCAGCCTCGCCATCGAGGAAGTACTTCACCTCTCCGGCCCGCACGTAGATCACCCCCCACGTGCCCGCCTTCGTGCTGTGCTGCGCGAGCAACCCCCGCGGCACGCTCTTTGCCGTGAACACCTTGGTTTGTCGATACGCTTCGGCGTCGCCGGGGAGCGTTCGCGGCGGTGCCATCACACGCTGTGCAGATCGAGCACGTCGAACATGTCGTACAGGCCCGGCTGCTGGCCGCTGACCCAGCGAGCGGCCCGCAAGGCGCCGCGGCTGAAGATGGCGCGGTCGTTGGCGCGGTGGGTGAGTTCGATGCGTTCGGACTCGCCGAGGAACATCAGCGTGTGTTCGCCGACGACGCTACCGCCGCGCAGAGCCATGATGCCGATCTCGTCGCGGCCGCGGGGGCCGACCTGGTCGCGGCTGGTCTTGATGCTCTGGCTGAGCTTGCGCCCGGTGGCCTCTGCAACCGCTTGTCCCACCCGCAGCGCGGTGCCGCTGGGAGCATCTCGCTTGTTGCGGTGGTGAATCTCGAACATCTCGGCGTCCCAGCCGGTGCCCAGCGCCTTCGCGGTGGCCCCCGCAACGTGGATCATGACCGTGACCCCGACGGAGAAGTTGGCTGCGGCCACGATCGGAATCTCGCGTGAGGCCTCGATCAGCTTGACCTGGGTTTGCTCGGTGAGCCCCGTTGTGCCGAGCACCAGCGGGACGCGTCGCTCCACGCAGCGCGCCAGGTACCCCTCGGTGGCCTCGGGCAGGGAGAAGTCGACCACCACGTCGTTGCGCCCGGGAACCAGCTCGTCGCTGAGCGTGATGCCCACGCTGCGCTTGCCGAGCATGTGGCCGACGTCGTCGCGAAGGCCGGGCGCGCCAGGGCGAGCGACGGCGCCGGCGAGAGTCATGGAGTCGGAGGCGAGCACTTCGGACATGAGGCTCTTCCCCATGCGCCCGCGCGCACCCACGATGACAACGGAGGTAAGACGGTCGTCCATTAGAGGAGCTCCAGTCCGCGCAAGGCGTCCATTACCTGCGCGTGGGCGGCTCCATCGCTGACCGGCAGCAAGGGCGAGCGCACCTCATCGGTCATGATGCCGAGCTTGGCGAGCGCCGCCTTGAGCGGCCCGGGGTTGCTGGCGCAGAACATCGAGCGATTGAGCGGTTGCAGCCTGTATTGAAGCTCGCGCGCCTCGTCAAAGCGACCCTCGGCGGCAGCGTTGCACAGGCGCGCGTACAGCCCGGGGACAATGTTGCTGGCCACCGAGATGACGCCGTCGCCGCCCACGCTGAGGAACGGGAGCAGCGTGAAGTCGTCGCCGCTGAGCAGCGTGAAGTCGGGGCCACACTGCTCGCGGATCTCGATCGCACGGGCCATGTCGCCGGTGGCCTCTTTGATGCCGACGACCAGCTCGTGCTTGGACAGCTCGGCCACGGTCTCAGGCTGAAGGTCTACGACCGTTCGCGACGGCACGTTGTATAGAATCGCCGGAACGCCCGAGGCCTCGACAATCCGCACAATGTGCTCGCGCATGCCCTGCTGCGAGGGCTTGTTGTAGTAGGGCATCACCTGGAGCGTCGCGTCGACGCCGAGTTCCTTGCAGGCGGTGGCCATCTCGATCGCCTCGGTGGTGTTGTTCGACCCCGCACCGGCGATGATCGGCACCCGACCCGCTGCCGCCTCGACAACGATCCTCACCACGTCGATGTGCTCGGCGTGGGAGAGCGTGGGTGATTCGCCCGTGGTTCCGCAGGGAACGAGTCCGTCGATTCCGCCCTCGATCTGCGTCTCGACGAGCTTCTTCAGCGCGTCCTTGTCGAGGCTGCCGCCTCGAAACGGGGTCGCCAGGGCCGTGAATGCTCCGCTCAACATGGTCGCCGCGGACCCTATCAGCCCACAGGGAGCGACGGCAACGCGCAATGGACGGGGCTCAGGCGGTGGCGTTGGGGGTCTGCGAGGACCACACCAAGGGGCTGGTCACAGCTTCGGCCACAAAGCCGCAGGGGCCGATGAAGCCGATGCAAACTGCGGCGCTGCCGGACTCCCGCGGTCGGGCGAAGGTGCATTCTCCGCTGGCCTCGTCGCAGGCGACCGAGGTGACCTGGATCCGGGGCAGGGTGGCGTCGCCCAGATACGAGACGACGATCACGTGCCGGCGCGGCGCCTCGCGGACGCCGTCCCAGGTGACCTCCAAGTGTGCCTCATCCACGGCGGCCGTCAGTGTGGGCATCTCGGTTCGCTCGAGGCGCTCGCGAAGATGCAACGCCGCGCCGTCGGAGGGGTCGCGGTCGATCAGAGCCTCCAGCATCCGCGCGGCTTTTCGCCGGTGGCCCTGCGCGAGGTACAGCCGAGCGATCGTGGTGCTGGCGATGGGGTCGCGAGAGCGGGTCATGAGGAGGGCCCCGTGGCAAGGGTCGAGTCTGGTGGGGGGGGGAGCGTGTAGGCGAGGGCGTCTGAGGTGACGGCGTCACGGGCCTCGTCGGCGTCGCGTCGCATCTGGGCGACCAAAGCGTCGGCGCCGTCAAACTTCTGCTCGTCGCGAAGGCGCTTCACAAAGGCTACCTCGACGTCGAGCCCATACAGGCGCTCGCCGAGCTTTTGGTCGAGCACGTGGGTTTCGACCTTCAGCGGCGCGCCGGCGTCCGTGAACGTGGGGTTGTGGCCCACGCTGGTGACCGCAGGCCAACACGCGCCGTAGTCCGGTGCATCCGGGCTCCACACCGTGAACACGGACGCGTAGATGCCCTTGGGAGGCACCATACCGCCGCAGGGCGAGAGGTTGGCGGTCGGGAATCCGAGGTCGCGGCCGCGCTTGGCCCCGTGCTCGATCGTGCCGGCAACCGCGTGCCACCGACCCAGCCACTCACCTGCCGCCGCGACGTTGCCATTTTGCAGTGCGCGTCGAATGTCGCTGCTGCTGACCTTCTTCCCCGCGTCCGCGGAGATCAGCTCGACGATGTCGGTGGCGACTCCGTCGAGCGCGACTTGGGCCTGCAGTGTCGAGGCTGTCCCCGCCCGTCGGGCCCCAAAACGGAAGTCCGCGCCGACGACGATGGCCTGCGGCGCCAACCCCTGGGTGAAGAACTTCTGAACGAAGTCCTCGGCGGCCATACGAGACATTTCGCGGTCGAAGGGAAGCAAGACCAGGGTTTCAACCCCGAGGTGGGCGGCGACCCGCTCGCGCTGGATCGCCGAGTGCAGCATCGGAGGCATGCGCTCGGGAGCCAGGACCGCGGTGGGGTGGGGGTCGAACGTCACCAGCGCCACCCGTTTGGCGTGCGTCCTGGCGCGCTCGATCAGCGCTTGGTGTCCGCGATGCAGCCCGTCGAACGCGCCCATGCACACGGCGGTCCCCGGCGGGAGCGCTGCGGCGTCGCGCTGAACGTGGAGCGGCACGGGCGGAAGCTATCACGGCTTGTGCCCCTTGCTCAGGCCGCTTGTGTGCTCGACAATCCGTCGATGCGGCTCGCTCTTGCGGTCGGCTGGGTGAGCTTCGCGGTGTTTCTCGCGTTCGCCTCCCCCGCGCACTTCTGGCTCGACTCGGGCGAGATCGGTGCGTCGGGTTTCGAACTCGGCGTGATGCATCCGCCCGGCGCTCCGGGCTATGCGCTCCTGCTTCGCGCCGCGAGCACCTTGCCCCTGGGCTCGATCGGATTTCGGATGGCCGCGCTGTCGTCGCTCCTCGCTGGCGCGACGGTGGGTGGCCTCGTTGGGCTACTGCGTGAGCGCGGCGTGCATCCGTGGATCGCCGTGGGTGCCGCCGTGTGGCTGGCGGCGAGTTGGACCTTCACGCGGCAGGCGCGGGTCGTCGAGATCTATGCGCTTCAGGGTGCGCTGATGGTGGTCGTGCTGTGGGGTTTTGCGCCGCTGGGTGCGGACGAGCCCGGGACACGGCGGCGGCTGATCGGGACGCTGGCCGCCGTCTGGTCGGTCTGGTGCTTCGGCGACGCTCGGCTGGCGCTGGCCCTCCCGGTGGTGATCGGCTGGGCGGTTGCGCTGCGTCGCCGCCGGCCGTGGGCGCGCTGGGCCCCGCTGTGCGTTGTGGCCGCATCCGCGGTCATTCTCGCGCTTCCTCTGGCGTCGGTTCGGGCGCCGGTCGCCGACTGGGGCGACCCCGACACGCTGCAGGCGTTTTGGAACCACCTCATGGCGAGCTCGATTCGCAACGCGTACGCGGATCAGATCTGGCCATCGAGCTGGGCGATGTGGCAGCTCAACCTCGACACGGTGCTCGCGGGGCTGTCGGAGGACCTTGGACCGCTGGGCCCGACGCTGGGGCTGTGCGCCGTGGTCGGACTGGCGTGGCGTCCCGAGCCGGCCGCCTCAGACATGCGCGTGGCCGCGGGCTTGGCCGGGCTCGTGGGCATCGAGATCTTCTACGCCGTCGCGATCAACCCCATGGGCGTGGCGCAACGACAAACCGGACTGGTCACCGCGCTGTTGCTCGCGGTCGCCGTCGCCGAGCTCGTGCGCCGACATGTGCAGCCGCGAGGGCGTGCGGTCTGGGCGGTCGTGCCGGTGCTGTTCGTCGTGTTGACCCTGCCCGCCGCGCTCACCACGGCCAAGGACTTGGGCAATACGCGCTCTTGGGGTCCCGCCGCCTGGACGCGCGGGACCCTCAACCAGCTTCCTCCGGGCGCGATGGTGCTCAGTCAGTCCGATGACCTGGCTGCGGGTCTTCTGTTTGCGCAGATCGTCGAAGGCGCCAGGCCGGATGTGATCGCGGTGCCCGCCCAACATCTCTACAAGCCGGTCCCGGACGCGTTGCTCCCGGGCTCGCCGGGGCACCAGGTCTGGTTTGCGGCCCAGTCGAAGACGACCGAGGGCGAACGGATCGTCGCCGCGATTGCGGCCCATACCAGCGCCGTCGCGGTCGAGGCGCCCACCGTCACGCTCTTTGAGGGGGTGCCGTGGTGGTCGGAGCGCGGCATCCTTCCGGTTCGGGTTGCGGGGCGCTCCCCGGCATTGCAATCCACCCTGCCGCAGGCGCCATCGATCGAGGATCTGCTCGAGCGATGGGGCGCCCGGTTGCCCGCACCCGAGGACCGCGTTCGACTGGCATGGGCCATGGCCAACGATGCGCGCGCGCGTGTCCGCGTGTACCAAGATGCTCATGGGGCGCTGAGAATCCTCCAGGCCGCGACGGAGCAGGTCAGCGAGCATGTGCCTGGACCGTGGGTCGCCCTGGGAGCGCTGCAGGACCGGTTTGGGGACCGGCTCGGCGCGATTGAATCGACCCGGCGCGCCCTCGAGCTGACGCCGGGTCGCGCCGCGGCACTGGAGAACCTGGCCCTGTACCTCGCGCGCGATGGTGCGACGCTGCAGGAGGCGGAACAGATGGCGAGAAGGGCGGTCGCCCTGCGACCCGAACGTGCCAAGGGCTGGATTCGCCTGGCAGCGGTCTTGGACGCCAAGGGGGACACCGAGGGCTCGGCGGCCGCCCGGCGCAGCGCCGACGAGCTGCTACAGTAAAAGGATGCCGCGTCTGCTGGTCGCCATCGCTCTCGGGTCGCTCCTCGGCTCGCTCACGGGATGTGGCGAGAGCTCCTACGACGTCTACATGCGGGGCTTGGAGATCGAGGGGGACGCGGAGCGTGGTCCGTGCAAGCTGCACTACGCTAAGGGGGAGCACGCCGCTCGGCTCGAGCGAAGCCAGCTGACTGCGTGTCTGCTGGAGACACAAAAGGCCATCGCAGAGTACGAAAAGGCCAAGACCCTGGGCTACTCGGAGGCTGGCTTCAGCAAGGTCTACGACCGAGCCCACGAGCGAGAGGCTCGGCTCGAGGAGATGATCGAGATGGTCGGTGAGATGGAGCGCGACGCCATGACCGCGACCCTCCCGGGCGGACGTTGAGCCGGCCGGCTGACTCCTGTGAGCGAGCCACATCTGCCACTTGTTTTCCCTGCCGCTCGGCGCCGTCGTCAATCCACCGCGCG
>CAYGTG010000061.1:12726-15840 GCA_964352485.1 uncultured Nannocystaceae bacterium
CGTGATGCGCTGCGGTGGATCCTCGGGGAGCCGCGGCGGATCGCTGGAGGGGACCACGTCGAATTCCAGGAAGAAGTTGAATGCGTCGCTTCCTTCGGCGGAGCTCCAGCCGGGCGTGTCGAGATTCGGTTTCTGACCCTCCCAACCCACCGCCGCGTCGGCGAGGCGCATCCGATATCGGACCCCGGCCGTCAGAGGTTCTTTGGGGGTCACGGTGACCACCGAGCCTTCGCACCAGGGCTGCGTGGCGTCCGCGGCGAGGTGCCCGCCGTCTTCGGATGTCCACGGGCGCAGCTCGAACCCCAGCCGAGCATCGGTCAGCAGACTTCCGGAGCCCACGACCGCGTCGACGTCCGTGAGGGACTGAGGATCGATGAGGTCCGACCAGCACAGTCGCACCGACATGTCCGGGAACGCCGGGCCTCCAGCCTCGGGCAGCGTGGCGGTGATCTCCACCGTCTCCGCGTTGGGCTCAAAGCGCTGGGTGTCGGATACCCGCGTGCAGCCGGCCACCACGATAGGGGCCACAACGACGCTGATTCGGAACCACGCCCCCTTCACGGCCGGCAGCGTAGCAGCCCCGGCGGGGCGAGACCTCCGCGGGACTGGACACCCGCACACTCTTGGGTCGTTTCGTTCGGTTGACCCTGTGTACAGCCCGTTGCTATCGTCCGCGAGCGCGAAAAACGCCAGCGATGCTCGGGATCTAGCGCCGGATGTCCGCCCTGAGCTTTCCCATCGCCCCCTTGGACTGTCGGCCCCTGTACCTGTGCGTACTCGATCTTTTCGATCTTCGTTGATCCTCGTCGCCGCCTCCGCCGCATTGCTCGGTGGATGTGGACCCTTCGGCTATCTCGGCAAAGTGTCCCGCGACGCGTCCAAAGCTGTCGCTGATGCCAAGCAAGCCGGCGCGGAGCAGTACGCGCCGTACGAGTATTGGGGTGCGGTCACCTATCTCGAACAGTCCAAGATCCTGATGGCGTACAGCGAGTACGAACGCTCGTTCGACTACGGTGAGCGCGCCCAGCAACTCGCAGAAGAAGCAAAGCGCAAATCCGACAGGCGTGAGGCGGGTGAGATGACCGAGACGCTCGAGGGGCAGGACGAAGACGACGTCGAAGACGACGCCGAGGCGAAAGACGGAGAAGCCAAGGCCTCCGGCTCGATCTCCATCGGAGGTGGAAAGTGAGCGCCCCTCGTTCCTCAGCCCTGCTCGCGGTGTTGTTGCTCGGTCCCGGCTGCGTGGGGCCGAAGCTGCTCGGCGAGGTCGAAGGCACCCAGACCAAGCTTCAGCGGGCCATTCGCGACGGCTCCAAGGCCATCAACTGTGCCCCGAAGGAGACGGCGATCGCCGAGGCGAACATCAAGTTCGCCGAGGACGCGCTGGCCATGGGCGAGTACTACCGTGGTCAGCAGGCCGCGAAGTCGGCCGCCTACTACACCGAGAAGGCCGCCAAACTCACAGACTCTGGGCGCTGCAAGCCAGTGGCACGCGTCGGCGACCGGGACGGCGATGGCTACGACGACGCCGCGGACAAGTGTCCGGACGATCCCGAGGACTTCGATTCGTTCGAGGATGACGACGGCTGCCCCGACAAGGACAACGACAAGGACGGGGTCCTCGACGCGTCCGAGTTCAAGGACGGCGAGTGGGTCAACCTCGACCAGAAAGACGGGAAGGACTGTCGGAACGACAAAGAGGACGTCGACGACTTCGAGGACGAGGACGGCTGTCCCGACCCCGACAACGACAACGACGGCATCCTCGATGAGCCGGACCAATGCCCGGTCGACCCCGAGGACATCGACAACTTCGAGGATGAGGACGGCTGTCCGGACGCGGACAACGACAAGGACAAAATCTGCGACCCGTGGGTCGAAGGCTCCACATTCGCCGAGAAGTACGCCGACGTTTGCAAGGGCAAGGACCAATGTCCTGACAAGCCCGAGGATTACGACGGCGACCGCGACGACGACGGATGTCCTGACCTCAAGGCGGAGTTCGACGGGTGTTCGGTCAAGATCAGCGAGAAGGTCTTCTTCAAGTTCAACAAGTCGGAGATCGATCCGAAGAGCTTCGAGCTTCTCAACGACGTGGCCACCGTCATCCTCTCGGTGCCCGAAGAACTCAACTTCCGCGTCGAGGGACACACGGACTCCAAGGGCGGGAACAAGTACAACAAGAAGCTGTCGCAGCGTCGTTCGGACGCGGTGGCTGCGTACCTGCGCTCCCGCGGAGTCCCCGGCTCCCGTTTGGTGCCCACCGGCTTCGGTGAGGAACGTCCCATCGACAGCAACCGCTCCTCGGACGGTCGCGCGCGCAACCGCCGGGTGGAGTTCAACGTCTCGAACGCGAAGTGCGAAAAATAGCGGTCGGCACCTTGGCCAAGAGGCTTGAGGTGGTCCCCGAGACCCGCCACGGGATGCGCCGCAGCAAAGCTGCCGGCGCATCCCATTCTGAGACCCCGCGGGTTTGCCGAGATGCGCCGTCGCGTGGGTGTGGGAGCTGCCTCGAATCGGCAATCGCGGCCTCAAAACCCCGCTGCGGTTCGCTTTTTCGCGCGTAGCCGTAGTAGAACGATCGACGGTGACCGGTCTTCGACAACGCTGCAACTCCCTTGCAAGCCGCGCCCGAGGCTCGGTGCTCTTTGGTGCGCTTGCGGCTGCGACCCTGTTGGTGCCTGCGCTTGCCGACGCGTCTCCACGGGACGACGTAGCGGATGCGTACATCACAGCGGCCGAGCAGCTCAACGAGCTCGATCTCGAGGCGGCCCAGGTCACGCTCGACAGCGCGATCGCCAACGCGCTGACCGCCGGACTCGCAGGCGATCCGTCCCTCGCGAAGATGTACGCGATGCGAGCGGGCATTGTGTACTCCATCTCTCAGGACCGGGGGCAGGCGCTTCAATCCTGTCTCGAGGCGGTACAGCTCGACTACAACATCAAGCTTCCCATCGAGCTCGCATCCCAAGACCTCACCGCGATCTGCAACGAGGCTCGCGCCGCTATCCAGCCTCCCGCCAACGACGTCGTTCACACGCCGCCGGTGGGGACCCCGAACGCCGACATCGAGTTCATTGCGGTCGCGAACATGGCGATGCCCATGGGCAGCAG
>CAYGTG010000062.1:0-5453 GCA_964352485.1 uncultured Nannocystaceae bacterium
ACCGCAACCAGCTGGACGTAGGTCCTGCCGACCTCGGGCGTTTCGAAGACCCGACGGACGCCGCGACCGGCCGCCCGAAGTCCTGCTCCGAGACCGGGCTGTTGTGCTTCGGGCGCCATCGCCTGCGAAGCTTGGCGCCGCAATCGCTCCGGCGCAAGCGCTTCAGGGGGTGGGAAGAAAAGCCAACAGCCGCCGGTTGACCTCGGCCGCGGCGTCGACCTGCACCCAGTGGCTGTACCCCTGCAACCTCTCCACGCGCACGTCCCAGACCCAGCGCGTGGGCGGTGTCGCGTATTCGAGGCCCAAGTAGCGGTCTGCCGTTCCCCAAAGCACCTGGGTGGGGTGATCGATCGGTCGCAGCGCTCGCTGGAGTTCGCCGCCGCGGCGCAGGTACGCGCGGTAGTAGTTGAGCGCCGCGGTGGTGGAGGCCGGGTCGAGGGCATCGACGTACCGCTGCACGTCCTCTTCTGTGAACGCCCCGGGGGTGGTGGGGTCGGTCCGCAGCATGGCGCGGAGGCTCGCGTGGTCGTTGCGGCGGATTCTGGCTTCGGGGATGCGAGGCAGCTGGAAGAGAAACATGTATCCGCTGCGCCGCAGCTGCGCGGGGTCGAACATCATGCGGGGCTGCAGACCCGGGTGCGGGCAGTTGAGGACGGACAGCGTGCGTACTTGCTTCGGGTGGCGAATCGAGTGCCACCACCCCACCATGCCGCCCCAATCGTGTCCCACGACGGATGCTTGTTCGGCACCCAGCGCCCGAATCAACCCGGCGATATCATCCGCCAGTGTCTCGATTTGGTAGGCGTCGATGCCCTTGGGTTTGTCGCTGCGCCCATAGCCGCGAAGGTCCGGGGCGACCACGCGGTAGCCGGCTTCCCCCAGCGCGACCAGCTGGTGTCGCCACGAGTACCAGAACTCCGGAAACCCATGCAGCAGGACCACCAACGGTGCGTCCTGGGGAGCGTCAGCCCACTGCGCGTAGTGCATGCGAATGCCATCCAGCTGCGCGAAGCGATGCTGGACATGGTCCAGGGCGGTGCGGTCGCTCATGAGTCTTGTTCTCGCAGCGCGGCGGTGTAGTCGGCGGGCGTGTTGCAGTCTCGAAGGACCTGCGGGTCGGGCAGGCTCGACACCGGGACCTCGTTGCAGCTCAGACGTTCGAAGGTGAGGCGAAGCGCGCGTTCGTCCTCGCGCAACAACTGCGAGATGGCGCCTCGGGCCGCCCCGGCTCGGACCACGCCTGCCAACGGGTGCATGCGGTGTCGCCGGTTCGAGTCGGGAGGGTCGACCGGGACCGCCGCCTCGGCCTCGCCGAGCTGCTCGAACATCCATCGCACGTGCCGGGCCGTTAGGTTGGGCTTGTCCGTGGCGGCCAGGTACACCGCATCGTTGGGCTCGAGCGCGGAGAGCCCGGCGTGTACGCCAACGAGCGGGCCCTGATCGTCGAGCTCGGGAGGATCGTCCACCCGAAGCACGCCCGGGGGCAGGGTGGGCAGGACTTGACCTGGATGAGCGACGACGACGATGAACTCACAGCACGCTTGCAGCGGCTCCAACACGGCCTCGAGCATGGTCTTGCCTCGCCACGGCAGCGTCGCCTTGGGCCGACCCATGCGAACAGAGCGACCTCCGGCGAGCACCAAGGCTGTACGGCGTAGCGGCACGAGTGCCACCAGGATGGCCCGGTGGGCTCACGCCGGCAACTGCACCCACGCAGGTGTGCGCCGCGTCGTTCTCGTCCCCGCGGTGGGCTGCTACGCTGTGGTCCGATGAAGCTGCGCATCCTCGGAGATTCACTGCGACTTCGGCTCTCGCAAAGCGAGGTCAAGCAATTCGGCGAGACCGCGCGCGTGGAGCAGTCGATTCGATTCGGGCCGGGGTCGATGATGACCTATGCAATCGAACACGACAGCGCCGCGAAGCAGGTGCGCGCGAGCTTCGAAGGTTCGACGGTCACGGTGCGCATGCCAAGCTCCGTCGCGCAGGCGTGGGCGAGTACCGACGAGGTCTCGATCAACGGCGAGCAGCCGCTGGAGGGAAGCAGCCGGCTCACCTTGTTGATCGAGAAGGACTTCAAGTGCGCGATTCCTCGTCCCGGCGAAGAAGACTACGACGGCTTTGAGCATCCGACCGGCGGATGCTGAGAGCGCCGAGCGCTATCGGCAGCACAGCGTGACGGGGTCGACTTCGGTGGGCTCTTGGTCGAACGCAAGGGGCTCGGCGGTGTTGCGGCTTCCGAGATCCTCACACTGGACAGACGGGGCTCGCAGATAGAGGTCATCGATCATCAGCTCCGACCCGATGGGCGCGCAGTCGGGGAATTGCGGCACGCTGGCCTCCAGTGCCACGGTCTCGCATTCGGGGTCGAGGAACACCTGCAGCGTGTCACACCCGCCGGACGATCCGCACTGACATCCGCAATCGTAACCGCCGGTCGCCGCGCGATGCAGGACGGTGCGCTGGTCCCGGGGGCTGGGGCAGTCGTGAACGCCATCCCGCCAGTCGCAGACCGAGCCCTCGGGCGACTCCTCGATGCAGGAGGTCCCATCTTCGCAGGCACCCAGGGTCGTCGGCTGGCAGGCCGCGAAGACTTGCTCGAGCGCCGCATTGAGGGGGGCCGGAGGGGAGCAATAGGTGTCGCCCTCCGAGAAGGACGCGATGGACTGGAGACCGAGCTCCAGGGGGAACCATTCGCAGCCCTCGGTCGAGGCGAAGAACCGGTAGTTCGCCCCGTCGCACTCGGGCTCGCTGAATCCGACGAATTGACATTGGACCTCCGCTTCGCCTTCGCACGTGCAGTCGCAGGCGTTCTGCGGGACGAGGCCGGTCCCGGCCGTCCAGCTCGGAGGCTCTCCGCCGCACGCACCCTTGCCGGCCGGCTCGAGCAGGATGGGTCCGCTCCAGCCGGGCAGGGGGTCGTTGCTGCAGACGCCGGTTGGCTCACATGAGAAGTCGCCGGTGGTCTCTGCGGCTCCTGATGAGGTGCTCGAGGTGGCTGGCGCTACGGCGGTGCTGCCCTCGGCATCCGTCGTGCTGACCAGGCCGGTGCTCGAGAGCTCCTCCTGCACGCATACGCCGGCAAGGCCGCCGCCAGCGAGGTCGCCGTATCGCCGACCCGAAGCGCACGTGTCATCCAGAAAACTGCAGTAGCCGTTGGATTCGCAGGTGCCGG
Organism: uncultured Nannocystaceae bacterium; assembly: GCA_964352485.1. Lineage (GTDB taxonomy): Bacteria > Myxococcota_A > Polyangia > Nannocystales > Nannocystaceae > CAJXVA01. The sequence goes on from CAYGTG010000062.1 coordinate 3,173, forward strand.
TGATGCCTGCGCTCTCGCACTGGCCATCCTCGCCGCATCCGAAGCTCTCGGCGGAGCGGCACCCGAGCAGGAGCGTGAGCATCGCAAGCCAACCGGTCCGCATCGGAGCACAGGCTATCACGGCCAGGCGCTCACGCTTGGATGCGGTGAGGCGCCGAGTAGACGCACATGCGGGCGTCCCTCAGAAATGCGACGAGTGTCATCCCGGACTCGCTCGCGAGGCCGACCGCGAGGGAGCTTGGCGCGGATACGGCCGCAACGAGCTCGACCCCGCACGCCAGAGCCTTCTGCACGATCTCGAAGGACACCCGGCCAGAGACCATCAACACGGCTCCAAGACGCTGCTCAGCCGAGGCCACACCGAGCACCTTGTCCACCGCGTTGTGCCGCCCGATGTCCTCTCGAATCGCGATCGTCTCCAGCGAGGCATCGAACAGTGCCGCAGCATGCACCCCGCCGGTGGCCGCGAATCCAGCTTGTTGCGCCTCCAGGCGACCAGGGAGCCCGTAGAGGTCAGACGGAGCGAGCCGGACGGTGTCTTCGACCTTCCCGGTGTGGTGCATGGCCTGTTCGATCGATGCTTTGCCGCAGATGCCACAGCTGCTGCTTGCGAACAGGTTTCGCCGCAGGGACGCGAGGTCCACGGCGTGCGCGAGGACCACCTGCATCACGTTGTCTTCGGCGTCGGGGTCATCGACCTGCGCGCAATGACGCACGCTGACGATCGATTCGGGGGACCGTGCGATTCGCTCCGAGAGGAGGAAACCCCGCACGAGGTCTTCGTCATGCCCGGGGGTTCGCATCACGACGGCGATCGGGACGCCGCCGATCCGGATCTCTAGCGGGGCCTCCGCGGCGACGTGATCGTCGGCCGCTTGCGCCAACTGGCCATTCCACTCGACGCGCCGCAGGGCGAGGGTGCTCCCGTCGTCCTGGCCGCTCATGCGCTGAGCCTACAACGTTCATGTAGGAGCTGCCCGCGGCTGGCCCGCCCCCCACCTACCTGTGCGAACTGTAGGCAGAACCACCCCATCGGCGACCGAACCCGTCTGCGAGGGCGGTAGAGAAAAAAAAATGAAAAAAAATTGGCGGGGGGTTTTGAGGAGACAGGGACGAACCAAGCTCCTGGGGCCTGGAGTCCACGCCCCCGAATTCCCAGCACCCTACTGGGGGCTGCAGACCCGACCGCACTGGGGCTTGGGATGGCTGAATCTCCTGCAACGGGGCTTACCGGCCTACGATCCGGCATTTCGGCCGAATGCACGATGTCGCCCCATCTGCCTGGCGGCATGTGGAGTCCGAGCCCCAGGGGTCCCTCTAGGGAGTTGGGGCCTGTACCCCCTAAACGGCGTCTAAACCGCCTTTTCGATCCAGAATTCGGCGTTTACTGACTTCTGACTACCTTGAAGAATCTGACACGAACCGATTAGGTTGATTTCACGTCGAGCATCGGGAGCACGACGTTCACCGCGAATCCGGAAATCATGGATTCGCCACGGCAGGGGGAAACACGATGAACCGCGCACGTTTCAAACGACATCTAGGATTGGGGCTGACAGCACTGCTCGGCCTCTCGGCCACGGCTTGTTACGACGGAAGCGAAGACGAGTCCGGGGACTGCGTCTCCGACGAGGAATTCTTCCGGGAGACGGTCTACGCGCCGATTCTCGCCTCCAACTGCGAGACCTGCCACAACAGCTCCGGCGCAGCGAAGGACACCTCCTTCGTGCTGCGCACCCCCGAGTCGGGCCCGGACTACCTCGAGTCCAACCTCGAGGCGTTCTCCCAGATGTCGAAGCTGCAGTTCGAGGGCGAAAGCTGGCTCCTGCTGAAGCCGACGCTGGGCATTGAGCACGAGGGTGGTGAGCGGTTCAAGGAAGGCTCCGACGAGTACAACGCGTTCGTCGAGATGATGAACCGTCTCGAGACCCCCTCGGCCTGCGAAGAGGGAGATGTCACCGAGGAGTTCTTCGACGGCGTCGAGCTTCTCGATGAGCGCGCAACCCTGCGCAAGGCCACCTTGGCGCTCGCGGGTCGCCTGCCCACCATCGAGGAAGACATGCGGGTTCAAGAGGGCAGCTGGGAAGCGCTCGACCTGATCCTCGACGAGGTCATGACGGACCCGGTCTTCTACGACCGTCTGCGCGAGATCTACAACGACAAGTTCCTCACCGACCGCTACGACCGAAACAACGACGCGATCAACTTGTTGAGCGATCGTTTCCCCGACCGCTATTGGCACGAAGAACTCGACGAAGAGCAAGTGGCACCGGGGTACATT
>CAYGTG010000062.1:5463-8866 GCA_964352485.1 uncultured Nannocystaceae bacterium
GTTCCTCACCGACCGCTACTACGGCGGCACGCAGGCGCTCGACCTGCTCGACTACGAGGAAGACGACAACGGCAACCCCGGCGGGGACTTCCCCGACACGTACTGGTTCGACGGTCTCCCCGACGGCGAGCGAGAGCAAGCTGCCGAGTACTCGAACAACGGCGTGGCTCGCCAACCCCTCGAGCTGCTCGTTCACATCGTCAAGAACAACCTCCCCTACACCGAGCTGCTCACCGCCGACTACACGATGGTGAACCCGTTCTCGGCCCGCTCGCTGGGTGTTGACGCGAACTTCGCCGACCCCAACGACTACACCGAGTACGTCCCGGCCCGAATCCCCGGCCTGCCGCACGCGGGTGCGCTGACCTCGGCCGTGTTCCTCAACCGGTTCCCGACCACCGACACCAACCGCAACCGTCACCGGTCGCGGATGATCTACGAGTTCTTCCTGGCCACCGACGTGCAAGCGCTCGGCAACCGCCCCGTGGACGCCACGGCCATCACCGGCCACAACGCCACCCTCAACAACCCCGAGTGCACGATCTGTCACGAGGTCATCGACCCCGTCGCGGGCTCGTTCAAGAACTGGGACGACCAAGGTCGCTACCGTCCGCCAGAGCAAGGCTGGTTCCCGGACATGCTGCCGCCCGGATTCGGTGAGGCGCAGATGCCCGCGACCAACGACCAGGCCGCGCTGCAGTGGGGCGTCCGCGAAATGGTCCAAGACCCGCGGTTCGCACTCTCGGCCGTCTACATCATGTTCGAAGGCCTCAGCGGTCAGAAGCCGCTCACCGAGCCCGACAACCCCGACGACGAGAACTACCTCGGCGGCATCGAAGCCGCCAAGACCCAGCGCGCCGTCTTCAACGACATCGCGCAGCAGTTCACCGACGCGAACTACGAGCTGAAGCTGGTGGTCAAAGAGATCATCAAGTCGCCCTACTACCGCGCCTACAACTACGAGGCGATCGGTCTCGACGAGGACGCGGCGCAAGCCCGTCGCTTCGAGCTCGAGAACGTCGGCATGGGCCGCCTGCTCACTCCCGAGCAGCTGCACCGCAAGATCGCGGCGGTCACCGGCTTCGAGTGGTCCACCAACCCGACCGACGGGACTGACTACCTGCTGTCCGAGGACCAGTACATGACGCTGTACGGGGGCATCAACTCCGACGACATCGTCGGCCGGGTCACCGAGCCCAACGGCATCATGGCGAACGTCGCCAAGCGCATGGCCAACCAGATGTCGTGTCGCGCAACACCGTGGGACTTCAGCAAGCCGGCCTCGGAGCGGATTCTGTTCCCGCTGGTCGAGCCCACGATGCAGCCCGAGGACCTCAACGGGTTCGAGATCCCCTCGGCATCCTCGGCTGTCCGCAACAACATCCAGTACCTGGTCTCCCGTCTGTGGGGCGAGTACCTCGACGCGGGTGACCCGGAGATCGAGCGCATCTACCAGCTGTTCCTGGACGTCTGGAGAGACGGTCAGCTCGGCCTGCAGCGGGCCGAAGACGACCCCGAGCGCTACGGCACCGGCCTGGGCAACTGCGCCCTGGGCACCAACCCCGCCACCGGCGAAGAGCTGGCTGAAGAGCAACGGCTCGACGACGACTCCGCCTACACCATTCGCGCGTGGATGGCCGTCACCAACTACATGTTGTCGGACTTCCGGTTCCTCCACGAATAAGCCCACACACCAGGAAACAAAGGAGCATCAAAATGGATCGCAGAGATTTTCTCAAGCTCACCTCGTGTGCAGGCATGTCCCTCATGGCCCCGGCAGCCTTCGGTGGCCAGGACCTCAGCAACGGGCGCGTGAACATGCACGCCGAAGCCCACACCGGACAGTTCTTCATGCTGTTCAACGCAGGCGGCGGCTGGGACCCCACCTCGTTTTGTGACCCCAAGGGGTCCAACGGTCCGAACGACCCGGACCCGATGAACCACTACGAGAAGTCCATGATCGGGCAGGCGGGCAACCTCCGCTTCCCCATGGAGTTCCCCGACCCCAACAACCCCGACGTGGGGGTTGGCACCGGCGTCATCCCGGCGTTCTTTGAGGAGCACTACCAGGATCTGCTCGTCATCAACGGGATCGACATGGAGACCAACGGCCACGACCAAGGCTCGCGGAACTGCTGGAGCGGCCGTCTGTCCGAGGGGCACCCGACGATGGGCGCCTACCTTGCGGGCACGTACAACTCGGCGCTGCCGATGTCGTTCCTGGCCTTCGGGGGTTACTCGTACACCGCGGGCGTGGCTCCGCAGTCTCGGGCCTCCAACATCAACGCGCTGCAAACGTTGGCGTATCCGACCCGGGCCAACTCTGAGGACGAGAACTCGCAATACCTCAGCTCGCGGGCTTTGGAGTTGATCGAAGAGGCGCAGTGGCATCGCGACCAAGCGCTGATCGCTGGCCAAGGACTGCCCAAGATCAACCACTCCATGAGCACATTGTACGAGTCTCGTTCGGGCTCGAACGAGCTCAAGCGGCTCACGGAGTTCCTGCCGCCCGCTGACCAGCGCTCGGGTGGCCTCCGTGGCCAGGTCGAGGTCGCCATCGCGGCCTATCGCGCCGGCATCTCGGTGGCGTGCAACATCAGCGCGGGCGGCTTCGACACCCACGGTGACCACGACGCTCGCCAAATCCCGTCGCTGGAGAACATCCTCGACGCGATGAGCTATGCCCGGCAGCTGTCGCAGGAGTTCGGCATCGGCGACAAGGTGACGCTCATGGCCGGCTCCGACTTCGGACGGACGCCCGGCTACAACGACGGCAACGGCAAGGACCACTGGTCCATCAGCTCGATGATCATGATGGGCGGGGACATCCAGGGCAACCGGGTGATCGGCAAGACCACCGACGGCCACCGCGCCTACGGCATCAACACCGACCTCTCGGTCGACGAGCGCGAGGACGCACCGCTGAAGATCAAGCCCTCGCACATCCACTCGGCGATTCGCAACCGCTACGCGCTGGGCGCGGACAACGAGCTGGCGCAGATGTTCCCGCTCGACAACACCGAGGACCTTCCCATCTTCGGGTAGGCTTCGGCTAGCAGTCACGCTGTAGCCTGAACAACCGGGGGGAAGCTCCGGCTACGGTTCGGCCGGTTTCGCGATGAGCGAGACCGGCCGCTTTTTTGCGGGTATCATTACGGCCCTCGCGAGGCGTGTACGTTCTCTTCTCGCTCCTGGTCGTCGTGTTTGGCGTTCTCTTCCTCTTGGTCGCTGCGTTTTCGGCGTACGGCATCTACGCGATGCTTCGTGCCAACCAGCGGAACCAGGCGTACTTGCGTGACGCCAAGGTCGAGGAGCCGCTGGCGCTCGAGCACCTCAGCGGACCGCTGCGGCGACTGGCCGAGGACGCGCGCATGCTTCGGGTCAGCCTCGAAGGACCGATCCG
>CAYGTG010000062.1:8876-15781 GCA_964352485.1 uncultured Nannocystaceae bacterium
GATGAACCTGACGCGGGAGGTTGCGGAGTGGCTCGAAGAAGCGGCGCGGCTCCCCGAGGCTGACCGCGCGCGGCTGGAAGACCTCGGCGATGCACCGGTCCGGGTCCGAGAGATGCTCGACCGGGAAGGTGGCTCGTTCGAGCGGCGCCACCTCAAGCGGGCCGGGCAGCCGCCGCTGGACGACCGACTGGCCGCGCTTGGCGCGGAACTGAACAGATTGGAGCTGGCCCTTCAGGCCAATCGCAGCGTGTACCGTTAGCGGGCAAACGGCCTCTGCAGAGTGCATCGGTGCGATGCGTCCTACAACGTCCGCTTTTGTCCCAGAAACTCCCATCTGTGGGAAATCCAGTGTAGGTTCCGGGAATCGCGGGGTTGGCATGAACCTCGCTTTCATCTTGGGTTGAAGCAACTCGCTTCGAACCCCGTCCGAAGGAACACACCGGCATGCTGACGCCCATCTCCCTGACCCTCGCGCTTCTCCTGTGCGGCCTCATCGTCGCCGCGGCCTACATGGCCGCTGACGAGCGCGCCTAGGTCCATCCAACGAAAGGCCGCCAACCCTTGGGGAGTGGCGGTCTCTGCGTTGTCCGAGACGTTGGTCTACTTCACGACGCCGAGCTCTTTGCCGATCTTCGTGAAGCCGGCGATGGCCTGGTCGATGTGCTCGTCCGTGTGGCCCGCGGAGAGCTGGACGCGGATTCGTGCCTGTCCCTTGGGCACGACCGGGTAGCTGAAGCCAACGACGTAGATGCCCTCGTCGAGCAGCTTGGCGGCGAAGTCGATGGCCAGCTTGGCCTCGCCGAGCATGATCGGAACAATGGGGTGAACGCCGGGGGTGATCTCAAAGCCCGCCGCGGTCATGCCTTCGCGGAAGCGCGTCGTGTTGACCTCGAGGCGGTCGCGGAGCTCGGTGGTGCCCGAGAGCAACTCGAGCACCGCGAGCGATCCGGCGACGATCGTGGGCGCCAGCGTGTTGCTGAAGAGGTACGGACGGCTGCGGTTGCGGAGCAGTTCGACCACCTCTTTGGGTGCGGCGGTAAAGCCCCCAGACGCGCCGCCGAGCGCTTTGCCCAGGGTCGAGGTGATGATGTCGACCCGGCCCATCACGCCGCAGTGTTCGGCCGTGCCCCGTCCCGTCTTTCCGACGAAGCCGGTCGAGTGACAGTCGTCGACCATCACCATGGCGCCGTACTTCTCTGCGAGGTCGCAGATCTCACCGAGCTTGGCGATGTCGCCGTCCATGCTGAACACGCCGTCGGTCGCGATCATCTTGAGCCGGCATCCCTGCGCTGCTTTGAGCTGCTCCTCGAGGTGACCCATGTCTGCGTGGTTGAAGCGCATGCGCTTGGCCTTGCACAACCGGATGCCGTCGATGATCGAGGCGTGGTTGAGCGCGTCTGAGATGATGGCGTCCTCGGGCCCGAGCAGCGGCTCGAACAGCCCCCCGTTGGCATCGAAGGCAGCGGCATAGAGGATCGAGTCCTCGGTTCCGACGAACTCGGAGATCTTCTTCTCGAGCTCCCGGTGCTTGTCCTGGGTGCCGCAGATGAAGCGCACGCTGCTCAGGCCGTAGCCGCGATGGTCGAGCGAGGCGCGGGCGGCTTCGAGGACGCGGGGGTCGCTAGAGAGCCCGAGGTAGTTGTTGGCGCAGAAGTTGAGCACCGTCTTTCCGCCGACCGAGATCTCGGCGCCTTGCACCGACTCGATGATGCGTTCCTCCTTGGCGAGTCCGGCATCACGGATCTCCGCAAGGGCGGCGGCGTAGTGGGCTTTGGCCTGCTCGTACATCGCCGGCGATGGTAGCAACGCCGGCCGAGGTATCCTCGTGAGGATGCTACGCCGCCGCGGTTTCCTCATTGTTGCTGCTCTGGTGGGCTGTGGACCGCAGGACAGGGCGATCTCGGCTTCGCCAGCGGAGCCGACCGCTGACCCCGCGCCGCAGCTCGCGGCGACCGAGGTCCCCGCCGCGAACCCGCCGGACGCGACACCCCAAGACCCGTCGCCCCCGCAGCCGGTCGATCCCAACGACTGCAATCCTTTCATTGCTCCGCTGTCTCGGACCGGCGGGGCGCTGACGGTCCACGCACCCCCTCGCAAGAGCAAGCGCCCGGTGGGCAGTCGTATGCGAGCCCACGTCGACGGAGGCCTCAGCGCGAACTCGGCCCGCGTCTGGGTCGGCCCGCAGGTGCCAGGCTTCGTCCCCCTGGTGGAGGGGACGGCCGAGCTCTTCTTGCTGGGCCACCAATCGGACGGTTCGTTCCTGGCGTTTTACCGAGACCCCTACGACGCCAGCTCGTGTGCATTGAGCGGCAACGACAACTGTGCGTATGTGGCGACGCTGTTCGCCCACTGCGGCGAGGTGATGTGGTCGATCGCGCTCAACGACCTGCTCTCTCGCCCGGACCAGCTCGAGATTCAGGACATCCAACTCGAGGGCGGCACGCTCTACTTCAATGAGGCTTGTCAGAGCTATTCGAAGGATGCCAAGGGCAAGTGCTCCGCGTTGGTGGCGGTCGACCCCGACGCCAACGAGGTCCTGTGGCGAACGAAGCCTTTGGTCTCCAACGGCGTGTTCTTTGTCGCCGGTGACTACATCATCGCGGGCTACGGGTTCACCGCGGAGCGCGACACGCTGAGCATCGTGCGGCGTGCGGACGGTCGGGTGATGGGGACCCAGCGGCTTTCCAAGGCACCACAAGACATCCGGTTGCTGGAACCGGGCGTCGTCGAGGTCGAGGTCTATCCGGGGGATACGTCGTACTTGTTTCGGATGGTGGGCTGGGAGACCCCGTCGCCCAAGCTCGTGAAGCGGCGGTCGTAGAGCGGCGCCGTTGGCGGGCGTATCGCGCCGAACTTGAGGAAAGCGTCTCGGCGCACCCTAAAGGCGGGTTTGGCAATTAGAGTTGACGGGGGGTTCATGTTGCCTACATTGTGGGTCCGAGACCTGCACCATGCGCACCGTCCGCTCGATTCCGCTCTCCCTTCTTTTCCTCGCTCTCGTCCCCGCCTGTGATTCGGCCGAGCCGGACGCGCCCTCGGGTGCCGTGGACTTCGGCGCGCAGGGCAAGGCGGATGGCGAGGGTCCGCTGGCGGTCCTCGGCGAGTTTTCAACGCGCCTGGACGCGCTGCCGACCACCGCCGAGGTGGAGCAGCCGATGCGCGACAGCAACAATCTTCCCGACCTGACCCGGGCCGCCGATCTGTACGACGCAACCTTTGAGACTGGCGGCGAGGTCCGGGCTTGGCTCGATGCGGCAGCGATCACCGACGACGATGTGTACAGCGCCGCGATGTTTGCCAGCGCGCATGAGCACGAGGTCCGTGATGACGAGGCCTCGATTCAGGGGGTCGAATGGAGCGCCGACGATCTGCGGGCCGCCTACGCGCTGGCGTGGCTTCGGGCCGACGACGGTCTGCGGCTGGCGCTCGGCGACGGCACCGAAGAGATCAATCCCGCGATGTTCCACGTCGCGTTCACGCAGCTGCTGGATGCGGGCTACACGGTCGTGTCCGGTCGCGTCGACACCGCTGGGGCGGTCTACGACGGCTTCGAGCTGGAGCCCGAGGTCATCGACCGAGGACGCGCCGAGGCGATCTTGCGCCACGACGTTGATGATGCCGCCGCGTACCACCTGATCTTCGCCTCGATTACCACGACGCGCGGCTTTGCGAGCGAGCGCTACATTCTCGCCACCGACGCCGCTGGTGAGATCATCGCGGGGTACTGGACGCCCAGCAACGACGTGCTGCCCAACCTGCACCCGACGCGGCTGTGGATCGCTCCCGAGCGGCCCGGCGAAGCGGCTGGGCCCATGTCGTTCGAGCGGCTCGACGCGGTGCGCGATGCGTTCGGCGCCGAGGTTCCGCCCTCCCCCGGAGACACCTGGATGTACACGGGCGAGCCGGTGCCGTTCTTCGAGAACGAGTTCTACTGCGCGAAGGTCAGCATGGAGGTCCCCGAGCGCTTCGCCGTCGGTGACATCACCGTGCGGGCCAGCTTCTCTCCCGTCGGTGATGACCGCTGGGACCACGAGCTCGCGGTGAGCCTGTATCACGCGCCTCCCGGCAACGGCCCGAGCCTCGCGTACCTCGCCGGCGGTGACTCCGATGAGCGCGCGTGGGAAGAGCAAGAGGGTGAGTGGCGGACATCGGTGTTCAACTTCGAAGGAAGCGAGAGCACCTCGTGGGAGTGGCAGCTTCGGGTGTGCGACGTCGGCTCGTGGGGCGATGACCGCGAAGAGGTGACCGGCTTCGTCGACGCCTTCGAGATCGAGTTCCACGCTCCGTGAGCTGAACGCTACGGATCAGACTGCGGCGCGGCTTGGGTTGCGGCGCGGACGAGCTCGCGCCGAACCGTCCGGGCAGCCTCATCGTCGCTGTGCATGAGCAGCTGCTCAGCCAGCGCGAGTGCTTCTTCGATGTCGTCGGGCCGGGCCCGCTGAAGCAGCAGGCGGACTCGAAGCTCGGTGAGTCGGTCCCGGTCGCGCTCGGAGAGCACATCGATCGGCGCTTCGTCGAGAGTCTGCAGGGCCCGGGTGACGTCTTGGTGTGTCGCTGTGGCTCGGGCAACGGCGAGGTGCGCCGCGCCCGAGGCCGGATCGGTGGCCCGGGCCAGCAGGGCGAAGTGCAGGGCGAGTGCGTGACTCTGGCGCTCCGCGGCAATCTGCCCGCGGACCAAGAGCGGGGTGGGGTCCTGAGGATGCGTCGCGATGCGGGCTTGGGCCATCGCATCGGCATGCTCGATGGCGCCCACATCTCGCAGGGCTCGGATCATGAGTGAGAAGGGGCGAAGGCGTTGCGGTGTGATCGTCGAGACCGACGCCGGCTTCGGGGAGTGCGCCAGCACGTACTCGACCAGTAAGGCCGGGGCTGGCGTACGCAGACGATCGAGCGCCTCGGTCAGGGCCTGATCGCTGCGGGCTTGGTCCCCACGCCGGGCATAGACCTCGGCGAGGACGAGCCGCGCATCGAGTGACGCCTCTCGCGTGAGGGCGCCGAAGGTTGCGTGGTGCTCGGCTCCTTCGAGATCCCCCTCTTCGAGGGCCTGCCCTGCCGCGAGTACGTGCAGCTCGCCAGACAGCGGGCGCCATCGCATCGAACGATGTCGTGACGCCTCATCGGTCACGGCGGCGCGGTCGGTTGCGGATTGCTGAATCCACGTGTGAGGCGTCACGACCACGATGATGGCTGCACCTGCGATGGCCGTTGCGACGGCGAAGATCGCCATCCGGCGCTTGGCCAGCGGAGTTCCGGTGTGTCGGGACAAGGCTCCGACGAGTGCGGCCAGGGGCGCACCAACTCCGATGAACTCGATCGAGAAGTCGCCCAGGCTCTGCAGGCCCAGCGCCGCGATGCCCAGCAGCAGCAGGATTCGCGGCCGTCGTTCCCGCGGAGTCGTCTGGGTTCGAAGCGCCCAGATCCACCACCCGAGGGCGGTCGCGATCACAATGCTGCCAACGATGACGCCCCACTCGACCAGCGCGGTCATGGGGGCCGACTCGAGGTGGGTGTACAGCCGTGAAGATCCCGGTGCCTCCAGAGGGAAGAGGTCGATGAACGTGCCGCGCCCCGTTCCGAGGATCGGGCTGTGACCGATGAGTCCCGCGGCATCGAGGGTGGGTCCGAGCTTCTCGCCCCACGTCGCCGCAGGGTCTTCGAACAGCGTGAGCAGCTCGGCCCATGCGCCGTGGCGGCCGACGATGATGCTCACGGTGGCGATCACGACCGCGCCGATGACGAGCGGTGCTCTGCGGGGGGGGCCCGAGGAGGAACTCCGGCTGGCAGGGCGCCCGCGGAGCGCAACGACCAGCGCGATCGGCCCGATGAGCACGAACGCCAGCAGGGCACCGCGGGAGAGCGACAGCAGCAGCGCGCACAGAAGGAGAGCCACGGCGCCGAGGAGGGCCACGCCTCGGTCGCGGCGCTGGTCGACTTTGCTGGCGTCTCGAGCGATTCGCGACCCGTGGAACTGATCGACGGCGAGCGCGGCCGCGGCGAAGATGGCCAGCAGGAGCAGTCCGGATTGGTGGTTGGGGTTGACGAAGGTGCCGACCAGAGCGCTCCGTCCCTCGAGCGTGGTGTGGATGGGCGTGTAGAGGCCGAAGATCTTGGTCGCACCCGTCAGCGCATGGATGAAGCCCACGCCGGTGACGAGGACTCCGGACACGGTCACCGCGAGCGCGGACAGCCGCCATGTCAGCTGCCCCGCCGCGAGCGCGAGTCCGGCGAGCCCGACGAGCCGAACCGCTTCGACCACGGTGTCGGCGGGACGGACCGACACACCGGGCAGCGCAGTGACACCGGTCGAGCCGACTGCGTCGCTGACCCAGCGCTCCAACCCAGGGGCGAGCCACGCTCGCATGCCAGGCACCGGGAGCGCAGCCAGCGCGGTCCATCCCGCGAGGCCGAGAAGCACCCAGGTGATCCGGGGGCACCGCAGTTCCGACTGCACGGACAGCCGCAGCACCAACGCGCCCACCACCACGATCCACACCGCAAGCACCTGTGGGTGCACGCCACCGAGCGCGAGCGCCGGGCCTGCCACGGCGAGCCCGAACAAGCTGCGCGTCCAGCCGACCGTGCCGACCGGCGATCGTTGTCCGGAGCGTCTCGTCACCGCTGCAAGCGTAGCGTGAAGAGTTCCGAACACGAATGCCCAATCGACCGACCCGAGGATTGCCCGGGACTCGATCCTCCTCCATACCGAACAACGATGCTCGCGATCGATGGAGGCTCCCCGGTGCGGACTCAGCCCTGGCCCGCGTGGCCTCACTTCGAGCCCGATGAACGGGATGCGGTGGCACAGGTGCTGGACAGCGGGCGCGTCAACTACTGGACGGGGACCCGGGGCCGGGCGTTCGAGCGAGCGTTCGCGGACTACACGGCAGTGGCGCACGGCATCGCGG
>CAYGTG010000063.1:0-15770 GCA_964352485.1 uncultured Nannocystaceae bacterium
AAGTCCCGGAAGTAGCCCGAGACAAACTCCACGGCAAAGCGTGAGCCACTACACTCACCGACCTCGACCCGATACACGAGCTCGGGGTGCTGCAAGAACATTCGCAGTGCGGCAGCCACCGCGCCATTGAAGTCTCCAGCCTCGACCCCGTGATCGAGCAGGACACCGTAGCGGGTCAGCTCCTCGCCCGTGAGCGGACGACGCAGTGCCCGGCGTCCGAACGTGGCCAAGAACTGCTCGAAACAGGCAGCGTCGTCGACTCCGGTCGGCGTGCACGGCAGCAGAGCATCTCGAAGCTGGGCGTCGGCGACCACGGCATCGGCGATGTCTCCGGCGAGCAGCTCCAGCCCCTTCACCAGCGGCTCCGAGGGAGTCTGGGTCGTGTAGTCGTTGTCGAAGGGGGTGAGGTTGTCGATCGGAAGCAGCTCCCCGACCGCCTGTGGCATCAGGCCGGTGAGATCGGCGACGGTCCGCTCGAACTCCGCGATCGAGAGCCGTCGCAGACCCGAAGCGCCGACCTCGGCCGCATCCCCCTCGGGGATCGGCGGGTCCTCGCCCGTGTCCCCCGCAGTGCCGGACTCGCCGCCTTCGGCACCACCATCGGTAGCCCCAACGGAGTCTTGTCCATCCGCTCCGGACGCTGAAAACCCGCTGTAGCAGCCAGCGCTGAGCAGCAACGCCACCAGCCCGGAGATCGCCGCTGTTCGCCTCACGTCTTCACAGTCTCGCGAAACGGCAAAACGTCCCACGATTGGCGGGGTGAAACCGCGATCCCGCTCCATCGGTAAGCCAGGACTCAGCTTCGGCGTCCCACCAACGCTCTCCAAAGCCGAACGAGCACATTCGGGCCCAGCGCGACGTAGTCCCCTCCATGTTCAAAATCGAGCTCACCGGGCGGCGCATCGGAGGGGTCGGGCGCGGGCGCGCGATAACTCCCCATCCGCCATCGTCTTTTTCGCGCCGGCTTCGTGGACCACCGGGCAGGGCGAACCCGCTTGAACATCGCCGCAACGGTAGCAACACCTCAACCGCAAAAGCCAGCGAACATGTCTATCGTGACACACGATCGGGGCCGGGGAAGGGCTCACCCGGAGAACGCAACCCGGTTGACCCTGAACCTGCGGATGTCGCGGGGGGTCATCAGCGATTCAAAGCGTTCCACCGAGTCGGGTGCGAGCACGCTGAGGTCGGCGATGGTCAACAGCAGGAAGCTTCCTCGGGTTCCGGAAAAGTGCGGATGGTGCTCCTCGCCGTGGACGTACAGCCACCGCAGGACTTCTTCGGCAGTCTCGAGGTCGCCTTGGGCGATCATCACCTTGGCGTAGCTGTGTCTGCGCCGGACATCCTCCGGCTTGGCGATGCCTCGTCTCGCTTCGGCCGCAACGACCTCGTCCAGCGGCTTGCCCCGAGCGAGACCCTCGAGCACTCGAGTTGTCGCGGTGGCGTCGAGCGAGTGGCGCAGATCCGCGACCGCATGCCCATCTCGGTAGACCAGCAGGGCGTCGCCGGCGGGCGCGACCGGCTGCAGGACCGGCGCCTGGTGGCTCGGAACGCGGACCGCGATCGCGTGCTCTCGCACCCAAGTCTCGAGCGGGTCTTGATCGAACTCGTGCGGGTACGAGGTGCACTCCGGCCCCACAGCCCATATCAGCAGGAGCCGGTCCTTCGCCTCGGCCTGCTGCATCAGTGGCGCCATCTCGACCTCGGGACCCGCAATCTCGAACACGTCGGGGCTCGAAACCGTCGACGACGCTCCGGCGCAGCCTGCGGCGAGCAGCAGGAGCACGAGGAGCCGGCCTGGCAGTCGATGGTGACGTCGCATGGATGCGCCTATTCGCGAGCCTGAGCTTTGGGTTGGGCCCGGTCGAAAAAACTCAGCGGCTCTGGAACTCTTTGCCGAAGAAGTAGGTCAGCGAGCCGCCGAAGTAGAAGCCGGTGTTGAAGCCGCCGTTGAGGGTGATGCCGACGGTGTCCTTGATGATCATTCGCGCGCTGAGGATCAGGTTTACGACCGGGATCACCGGGGGCACGCCGTCAGACTTGTTGCGGTACCCGAAGGCGTTGAGATCGGACTCGCTGCAGCCGTTGGCGTCGCAGCTCGCGTAGAGCTCACCGTTGGGGTCATCGAGTTCGTTCTCGTTGGGCGGGCTGCGATCCGAGTCCTTGCTGATGTCGTAGCGCGGCGTGCAGCGGTTGAAGTCCCCGAGGTCCTCGGGGGTCTGACAGGTATCGGTTGCCGTTGCGCCCTGGCCGGGCACGTAGCCGTCCGGGAGGGAGCCGATGCCCGTGCGGTGGATGTCACCGAACAAGATGCCCAGGCCGATGCCACCACCGCCGCCAATGCCGAGCTCGATGTTGTCCGTGGTGACGATCGGCGCGCGCGCGATGAAGTCCGCCTCGAAGTAGAGCATGCTCAGATCCACGTCGGTGTAGTCGGCCGCCACGAGCGACTCCGACGTGCCGATGTAGCGGCCCTTGTCGAGCCAGTAGCCCTCGGGGAGCTTGGCGCTCTGGTAGCCGATGGCGCCCACAATGTCGAAGATTCTGGAGTGCCGATAGACGTACTCTCCGCCGACGTAGAAGTTGCAGCCGTCGGTTCTGAGCAGGCCTCGCTCCTGCGCGAAGTTGCCGACCGACTCCCCGCGGCACAGAGCGTTCGTTTGGGTCTCGAACCATCGGGAGAGAATCCACGTCGGCACGATCACCATCCCCGAGCGCACGCCGACCCCGTGCCGGTTGAACTTCGGCTCGGGTGGCTTGGCCTCCGAGAGCGGCTCGGGTTCCGGCTGCGGTTCGGCAACCGGCTCGGGCTCGGGCTCAGGCAGCTCTCCGGCCTCCGGGGCCTTGGATGACGTCGGCGTGTAGTCCGGCTCCGGCACGCCCTCGCTGGGCTGAAGCACGGTCACCGGCGTCGGTGCCCACAAGGTCGCAACAAGTCCAAACCAAGCCCCTACCATCGCTCGCGATCTTACGCCTCAAAGCCGTTTCTGCGAATCCTGGGGTTCGCAGTCGGTCTGGAGCGCTCACACCTGCGTGGCGCCGTGTACCGACGCGTGTTTGGGGACGACGCGGGGCCGGTCCGGGTCGGGCGGTACTCCATCCTCGAGCGGGTGGGCGCCGGAGGTGGGCGAGACCGAAGACGGACCTGCAGCTGCGTGTCGAGGCTCGCGAGCCGGGTGAATACCGAGGTCTGAAGGTCCTCTTGCTGCGCCGGCCCGGGGGGCCTTCCAACAACCCTGTCGGGGCGCGTCAGGGCGCCTCGATGTGGGTATGTGGCCGACTGCCCAAACGCCACTTTCGCCTTGACGCCACTACAGCCGACCGATAGTTGTCGAGAGGTAGCCATGGACGGCAACTTTAGAACCTTCTCGGTTCTCGGTTCGAGCCTAGCCCTTCTGGGCGCGGCACTGACGTCGTGTGACAACGAGTTGATGGAGGCCGGGTCGCAAGGCTCGTCCGCCCACCGCCTGTACGACGCGTCGAACAGGATACCGACGACCAACTCCGGTCGTGAGTACAGGATCGAATGCGAAGGTGCTGGCATTCCCGTCCCACGAAGCCTCATCGACGAAACCGACGGCTGGGTGAACCGCGGAGAGATCACCACAGAGTTTCTCTCGGACCAGTTCGAGGCCGAGCTGTGGACTTGGCAGACCGCCGAAGGCATCTGCATGGCGCTTCCCCGTTGGGAAGGCAACGACGAATCCGCCCTCTTCGGTCTGATCTGCTTCGGCTACGACACCGGGAACACGTGCTTCTGGGACAACAAGAAAGACGAGTCCCTCTCCCGATATCAAGCTCATTCGATCGATGATCTCATTGGGGGAGCCGCTCTCAAGGACAACGAGCAGGGTGTGTGCACCAACTGCCACGCGGGCGAGAACCCCTTCGTCGTGGACCCCTACGAGGGCGCATTCGCCGACCTATGGGGGATCTCCGGCGACTATTGGCCCACGCCGATCGTGCATGAGGACTGGATCGGAAACCCAGGCCCAATCTCCAGCCTCGGTCCCGTGCCCAGCGGTCAGGGAAAGTGCACAGAATGCCACAATGAGGCAAGCGGCATGCGTTTCCCACTCGTGCTTGAGGAGCACACGGGTACACTGGGCTACTGCGAGACCGTACTCGGCAATACCATCGAGAAAACGGACGGGGCTCCAATGGCGTCGATGCCGCCGTACTTCGCGAGCATCTCGAGCATGTACGTGCAGGCGGAGAGGTTCTGGGACTACTGCGAGGCCGGACCGCCGCCCGACTATGCTGAAGAGGTCGACTTCGACCCTCCCGAGCCATCCGTGCTCAGTCCACTGGACCTCGGGCCGTACTACGAATGCGCGCAGACGGTGAGCGTTCGAAACGCGGCGCCGGGAGCCACCGTCGAGATGAGGACGGATAGTCAGGGACCATTCACCGCGGTCGCGACGGGTTCGACGGTCGTATTTGAGTTGGACGACCCGCTCGAGGACCTCGAGAATGTGTATGCGGAGCAAAGCCTCAACGGGATTACGTCCCCGTCCGTGTTCGAGAAGGCGCACACGTACCCCAACGAACTACCCGCCCCGAAGTTCGTCTATACTCCGCTCTACGCATGCGCCAGCTCGGTCGCCATCAACAATGTGCCCGGGGCCACCCTCGTCGTTAGGCACGCCCGGAACGGCAACACCGTCCAAGAGGCCGAGTTCTCCACGTTCGCCGAATACAGCTCGGTAGAGTTTCCAGGAGAACAGTTCGACGAAGGAGACGTTCTCGTTGCGCAGCAGCGGCTCTGCAAAGCGAGCCCCCAGTCACCCGCCGAGCCGGTCGAGCTGTTCACCGACGACATGGAGATCCCGATCATTCGAACGTTGCGCGAGGGGCAAGCAACGGTCACCGCGAGTCGGCTCGTGCAGGGCGGGAGCCTGGAGGTCTGGCACGACACTCAGGGACTGATGAGCTTTGTCAGGTCGAATCCCGCCCCGAAGCGAAGCGACACCTGGGTCTGCTGATCGGCGCGGGATTATTCGACCCGCTACAGACGGGCGACGACATCCAGGTCACCCACAAGTTGTGTGACAATGTAACTGCGGCCCAGACCGAAGTCATAGCATGCGACCCGGCGAGCTTGGCGCCCGAGGTTCTTCCGGCGTTCGAGGGCAACAACTTCATCGTCGTCGAAGACGGGATCCTTGGGGCAACAGTCAACGTGTACGCAGAAAGCCTGAGTCACATCGGAACCGGGGCTGGCTCCGAGGTCAATCTCATCAGAGCCGTCGTGAAGGACGAGAACATCTGGGTGACGCAGTCCCTTCCGGGATGTGAACCGACCACCGCGACCAAGCTTACGGTCCTATGACGACTGAGCAAAGAAGGAACCCGATGAAACAGTCTGACATAAATTGTGCATTCGGCCTCGCGGCCTATGCTCTCGCCGGCTGTAACCCTTCGGTGAGCGATACGGGGTCCTACGACAACCTGAGAACCTGCACGCCAAAAAGCGGATTGCTCCAGCAAGAAGAACTGTCAACGTTCGATGGCTGCGAACGACTCGATGGCAGCCTCGTTCTTCGCTATGGATTCCCAGATCGTACCAACTTAAAGTCGATCGCCGTCATCACCGGAGGCTTGAACGGCGGAGGCTACGTGGGAGATCCCCTCACGTTGGAGGGACTCGACTCGCTCGAGGTCGTTGAGGACGGACTCGGCTTCTTCGAAGACAACTTAGGTGACTTCGCGGGCGTTCCCAAGTTGCGAAGCGTGGGGGGATTTCGCGCAGAGAGCGTCCCGTCGATCGAGGACTTTCGCGGACTCGAGAACCTCCGCGAGGTGCATGGAAGATTCCGTGTCGCGTACAATCCGAAGCTACGCAGCTTCGGCGGGCTCGAAGGCCTCGAGCACATCCACGGCGATGTCATCATTGCAGAGAACCCCTTGCTGCCCCCCGAAGAGGTCGAAGCGTTCCTCGAGCGCGTCACGGTCGACGGCGAGGTCGAGGTTTGGTGAGTCGCCGATCTGGGACCTGGGGGACCTGGGCGAGTCGGCTCGCACGGGGGCGAGATGCCTGCACGAGTCGCAAGACTTCATCCCCCCAGCCGACCGCTGAGCCGCTGAGCCAGGCGACGGCGTAGGGCCCATCAACGCCCCCATCATCACCACTGATGCTACGCCTCAAAGCCACTTCTGCGAATCCTGGGCGTTTGGACGGTGATTTTCGCGTTTCGTGATCAGCCGCAGGTGGGGAGTCCACTCACCGGATACGATGGCCTTCAACGCCCCTGTGACCCACCTCGACATGCTCTCCTTCGTCGGCCTGGAGCGCTCACACCTGCGTGGCGCCGTGTACCGACGCGTGTTTGGCGATGATGTCGGGCCGCTTCGCATTGGGCGGTACTCCATCCTCGAGCGGGTGGGCGCCGGAGCCCGCGGCGTGGTGTTCAAGGCCTTTGACAACCAGCTGGACCGCTTGGTCGCGCTCAAGGTGCTGTCGGCCCGGGCCGACGACCACGACGAGCTCCTGCGCGAAGCCAAAGCCCTCGCACGGCTGTCGCACCCCAACGTACTCCCCGTGTACGAGGTGGGGGAGACGGAAGAAGGCCAGGTCTTTCTGGCGACCGAGTACGTCAAGGGTTGGACGCTGCGCGGGTGGTACGACGAGGAGACCCGCGGTGAGGCGGCGATCATCGGGGTCATCCGGCAGGTCGCCCGCGGGGTTCAGGCCGCGCACGACGAAGGGCTGGTGCACCGCGACCTTAAGCCCGCAAACATCCTGCTGGGGGAAGATGGGCGGGTGCGAGTCGCAGACTTTGGCCTGGCGCGCTTCGACCCCAGCGCGCTCGCGCCCGTGGCCGGCACCCCCCGCGACGGTCTCGCCACGACCACCGCCGGCACGCCCGGATACATGGCGCCGGAGTTGTTTCGCGGCGCCCCGGCTTCGGCGGCATCGGACCAATACGCGCTCGCGGTGACTCTGCACGAGCTGTTGTTTGGGGCGCTTCCCGACCAAGCCAGCTCGGCGGTCCTTCGCGGTGCCACCAAGACCGTCACCAGCGCGGTGCGAAGAGGACTTGCCGACGCTCCGGAGCTTCGCTTTGCAACGGTCGGGGCGTTTGCGGATGCACTGATCATCGCGACCCGGACACCGCTTCGACGACGGATGCCCTGGCTGGTGGGGTTGTCGGCGATCGGCGCAGCGACGGCGGCCGTGTGGATCACAGAACCCACCGGCGAGCGACAAGCCGACAACGACCTCGCGCTGCTGAGGGCCCGGGCCGCCCTGCCCGATGACCCTGCGGCGGCGATCAGCGCGCTGAGCGATGCACCGGATCACAGCGATCCACAGCTGCTTGCCACCGCCGAGCGGGCGCTCGCGCTGGGCCCCGAGCGGGCTCGCTACGCCCTTCCCGAAGGCGCAAACGACATCGTTCAGGTGGGGAGTATCCTCGCGTTTCGCGACCCAAAGTATGGGCTGCGTGTACTTCGAACCACTCTCGGGGGGCTCGAGTCACTGGATGCAGGCGCGGTGGGGCTCAGCACGCAGACCCACGACCCCTCGCTGCCGGCCATCTTCCAGCGGTCTGACTCTCGCGTTGCCTTGGACGACGCAGTCGCGCTTGCCGCGGTCGACCCCCGGGCCGCGCGCCGCCTTGCAGCGCAGACGCCGGGCATCGGCCTCTCCGATGACGGCCGTCGCCTCGCACGGGCGACCGACGAGGGCCGCACCCTGTCGGTAGAGGACACATCCAACGGAGAGGTATTGTGGAGCGTGGATCTCGAGGGATCCTACATTCGTCAAATCAGCCTCGACGCCACGGGCGACCGCGTCGCGTGGGCGGGGCACGACGGGACGGCCCAGATTCACAACCTTTCCACGGGCATCACGTCACCCCTCGAGCCGGATGCATCGCAAGTCCTGTTCGAACCCGACGGAGACTCGGTCATCATTCTGGGACGCTTCTCGGGAGTCTTTCGGATCGAACTGGCCACGATGGAAACGATGCGCCTGCTCGAACGAGACGAGGGTTTTCGGCGAGTCGAGGTCGCGCCCACGGGGCCCTGGCTTGCCGCGCTCTCGCCGGGTGACGAGATCACCGTCACCAACCTCACCGCTTCGGTGCCCCGCACGATCGCCGGCAGCGCGTTCGAGTTTTCCCCCGACGGCAAGCGACTCGCCGTCCTCGACGGAGAGCACATCAAGGTGCATGACCTCGCGTCCACCGAGGTTCAGACCTTCACATCTTCCGGTGACGTGAGTTCATTCGACTTCTCGGACGAGAGAACGCTGTGGGTGGTCGGAGCGGACGGTTTCGTTCGTAGGCACGAGGTTGCGTCGACGGTGGCGCTCACAGGCCACACGGCTTCGATCCGGGACCTCGCGCTTTCCGCCGACGGCAGCTTCGCGCTCTCCCTCGCAAGCGACTTCACGCTCCGACGCTGGGACGTGGAGACCGGGGTTGGGCACACGCTCGTGGAGCTGCAGACCGACCCACGCGTGCTCAGCCTCGACGAAGGCGCAAACCGGATCGCGCTGACTCGCTACGGTAATCCCACCATGCTCTTCGACCTGGACACCGGGGCGCCTGTGGGAGAAGCGCCCCACAGCAACCTACGCCCGGTTGTCGGCCCAGATGGCGCCTTGTTTGGCGCAGGAAAGACGGGGGTCTGGCGCAGCCACGATGGCGAGACAACAACGATCTCGGCCGTTCTCGGTCACTGCGTCGATCTCATGGCAACGAAGACATGGGTCGCTGCGATTTGTCGCGAGGGCGAGGGCAACGACCGCCTGTACATCTGGAATGGGGGCGTGCTCTCTTCGCTCGCGCTCGCCGGCTGGAGCCAGGACAAGAGCTCTTCAATCGCGCTCAGCGGGAACACGGCCGGTAGCTCGATGCATGCGTGGCCGGACGCAAACCACATCTATCTCCTCAGCGCACAAGAGCTGTGGATCGGCGTCACCGATTCCGGCGCCCCCGAACTCCTGGGTTCGCCTCACGTGCTCGGCAACGTGTTGCCGTATGCACTTCCCGCCGACAGCAGCGACGCCCACGACCTCGTTGTCCGCAAGCCTGGCGGAATCTACGCCTTGTGGGACACGACCGAAGAACCTGTGTTTCTGTACGAGACGGACGCAGCGCTCGCGCTGGCGGTCTCGGGTGATGGCCGCCGCGTCGCGTACTCGACGGATCGGCACCAGATCATTGTTCGGGACCGGGCCTTGTCCAAGGCTCGCCCGACGCTGTCTACAGCCCTCGGTACGGAGGCAGGACATTGACCGCGGCGATTCACGAGCGGACGATGCTGATCGTTCCCATGGAGGACGACGAACAGCTGTACAGCCGCTGGGCGAGCGGCGAGCGGGAGGCCGGGGAGACCCTCATCGAGCGCCATCTCGACACGGTGGGTCGATTCCTCGCAAACAAGTGCCCGCAACCGTCGCAGCTCGAGGATCTGGTGGCGACGGTATTCGAGCAGTGCGCCAAGAACCTGGGCCGATTCGAAGGGCGCAGCTCGTTCCGCACCTACCTGCTCGGCATCGCCTACAACGTCGCGCGGGATGAGCTCAAGCGACACGTGCGCGCACCGTCCTTCGACGAGACCGTCACCAGCCTCGCCGGCATCTCGGACTCGCCCAGCGCCGTTGTAGCTGTCCGCCAAGAGCAAGCACTGCTGCTTCAAGCCCTGCGCCGCCTGCCCTTCGCACCGCAGGCCGTGCTCGAGCTGCACTTCTTCGAAGAGCTCTCGCGGGCCGAGGTCGCCGAGGTCCTCGAGCTACCCGAAGGCACCGTGGCCAGCCGGGTGCGCAGGGCGAAGCTCGAGCTCCGCAACGCGTTGGAAGCGTTGGCCGACAACCCGGCCCTGCTCCAGGCCACCGTCACCGAGCTGTCCTCGTGGGTCGCGGATCTACGGGCTCGACTGCGCAGCTCGGCGGAGTGAGAGCTCAGACGCCGAGGACGGTTGCGCGGCGCTTCTTCCGAGGACGAAGGCGCCGCGACTTCCAGTACCAATGGCCGAGTTTCTCTCGGGCCTGCTCCCCGGTCTCGAGTTCCCAACAGTTGACGATACCCACGCGAAATCCACCCGGCGGCATCGCGTGCTGCTCGGGCGGTTTGTCCTCGTGAAACGTGGACTGGATGCTGGAGATCAGCGGATCCTGCAGCAGCTCGTCGACCAGCG
Source organism: uncultured Nannocystaceae bacterium (assembly GCA_964352485.1). GTDB lineage: Bacteria > Myxococcota_A > Polyangia > Nannocystales > Nannocystaceae > CAJXVA01. Next base: position 10,147 of record CAYGTG010000063.1, read on the forward strand.
ACTTCGGCGGATGACGGTAACAGGACCCGTGCCCGGCGAAAAGCACCATGCTGTAGCCCTCACGCCGGTCGTCGTCGGCGTAGTCCCACGTTCCTTCCACGTGAAGCTTGACCAGCGCCTCCAGCCAACCCTCACCGTAGAGATCGGGCCACTGATCCGCGAAGCGCAGATGGCCTTCGATGATCTTCCCGCCGATCGTCTCGACGTTCATCATCCCCGTGTAGTCGGAGAAATGCTCCGCCACCCATGCGCCGCAGTGAGCCTCGAGCTGCGGTCGGCCCTCCGCGAGCACCGTCCAGTAGTCGAACGTCTGATGCGGACCCGCCTTTCCCATCACGTGTCGCCACCACACGACCTTCCCTTCCACGACCGCGAGGTCGGTGCTGAGGTGCTCTCCAGTGAGGAGCTCCGACCACATGTGCCCCGGGTCGCGCTCCGCGAGGTACTCCTCGGCGCTCTCGAACACCCGGGTCTCCATGCCCATGCCGCGCAGGTTGTAGATCGGCTTGGAGAACACCGGAAAGGACTCGGGCATGATGCCGTGCGGAGCGCAAGCGAGGCCCTGCGTATCGGCGACGAGGAGCTTGTTGTAGATCCATCGGTGCTTGGGATAGAGCCGATACGAATCGGTGTCGTCGGTCGAGATGAACGTATCCTCGGGACACTGCACCGCCTCGAAGTACTGACGGCGCCATGGGTCATGCTCGACGATTGCCATGCGTGGACGCTATCCCACCGGACTCGCGGGTGCCATAGTCTGCCTCAGGTCGCATGGCACGCGGAGTAACCGTCATTCCCGAGTTGCTCGATCGCGTCCGCGAGATCGAGAACGTCTTCATTCCCATGGCCGACGGGTCTCGGCTCGCCGCGCGGTTGTTCCTCCCGGCGGACGGAAAACCTGCCCCCGTCATCCTAGAATACCTTCCCTACCGCAAGCGCGACTTCATGCGCGAGCGCGATGAGCCGATGCATCGCTACTTCGCGGCCCACGGCTACGCCGTCGCGCGCGTCGACGTTCGCGGCACGGGCGACAGCGACGGCGTGATGGAGGACGAGTACTCGCAGACGGAATTGCTCGACGGGGTTGCGGTGATCGAGTGGTTGGCACAGCAGCCCTTCTGCGACGGCGGCGTCGGCATGATGGGAATCTCCTGGGGCGGGTTCAATTCCCTGCAGATCGCCGCACTTCGCCCCAAGCCACTTCGCGCGATCATCACGATGTGCGCGTCCGACGATCGCTACGCCGACGACGCCCACTACATGGGCGGCTGCTTGCTCAATGAGAACATGCAGTGGGGCTCGATCCTCACCACCTATGCCGCCATGCCACCCGACCCCGAGATCGTCGGGGAGCGATGGCGCGCCATGTGGATGGAGCGACTCGAAGGACTCGTGGCCTACCCCGTCCTTTGGACCAAGCACCCCACGCGCGACGAGCAGTGGCGACACGGATCGGTGTGCGAAGACCTCTCGGCAATCGAGTGTCCGGTCTACGCGGTGGGCGGTTGGGCCGACGGATACTCCAACGCGGTCGGGCGGCTGATGGCCGGGCTCGACGTTCCGCGCAAGGGGCTGATCGGGCCATGGGCGCACACCTTCCCGCACCACGGATACCCAGGGCCCAAGATCGGGTTCCTTCAAGAGGCGATCCGCTGGTGGGACCACTGGTTGCGCGGCAAGGACACCGGGCTCATGGATGAACCACAGCTGCGGATGTGGATGCAGGACAGCGTGCCTCCAGCCCCTCAGTATCAGGAACGACCGGGTCGATGGATCGCCGAGACGCAGTGGCCCTCGGCCAATGTCCAGCACCACCGGTGGGCGCTCAATCGCCGCCGGCTTGCGACCACGCCCGAGGAGGGTCCGCCCATGCACCATCGCTCTCCGCAGCTCACCGGCGCGGTCGCGGGTGAGTGGTGTGCATTCGGTTCCGACGGCGAGATGCCGCTGGACCAGCGCCCTGACGATGGGCGTTCCCTGGTGTTCGATGGGGAGCCCCTCGAAGAACGACTAGAAATCGCCGGCGCGCCCGTCGTCGAGCTCGATCTCGCCTCGAGCACCGCATCGGGGATGATCGCCGTCCGACTCTGCGAAGTCGATCCGCACGGCGCGTCAACCCGCATCACCTACGGACTTCTCGACTTGACCCACCGCGAAGGCCACCACAAGTCGGTGCCCTTGGTCCCAGGGGAACGCTATCGCGTGCGGGTGCAGCTCAACGACATCGCGCACGCCTTCTCCCCCGGCTCGCGGCTGCGGGTCGCGGTCTCCACCAGCTACTGGCCCATCGCGTGGCCATCACCCGAGGCCGGTACGCTCTCGGTCTGGCCGGGCACCAGCGGTCTCACGCTGCCGGTACGGGCTCCGCATCCACTCGATGAGGCGCTTCGGGAGTTTGAAGAGCCACAGGAAGCACCCGGTATCCAGCACCAACCTCTGCGCGCGCTCCCCTTCCGACGCACGATGGAGCGGGACCTGGTGACCAACGAAGTCGTTTATCGTCTGCGCAGCGACGGCGGGGAGTTTGGCGACCACTCTCTGGCTCGGCTCGAAGAGCTCGACCTCACCCTGGGCTACTCATTCGCAAAGACCCACCGCGTCACCGCCGAGGACCCGCTCTCCGCCCAGACCTCGGTGAGCCAGTGGGTCGAGCTGTCCCGCGGCGACTGGCACGTCCGCATCGAATGCGAGACGGAGCTTGCGTGCGGGCCCCACAACTTCATGTTCAAGGGTCAGTTGCGTGGCCTCGAGGGACCGAGCACAGTCTTCGAACGAACCTGGGACGAGACGATTCCCCGGACCGCAGTAGGCAAACCATGACCGCTGGAAAGACCCTCCAAAAACTCCTCGTCCTCACCGGCGACCACGGACTTGCAGATCCGACCAAGTGGGACGGTGGGTACACCGAGGACGACCTGAGGCTGCACGGCGCCATGCTCGACGCGCTTTGTTCGTTGGGGCGGTGGGATGTCTCGGTGTGCACCGAACACGCGACGATGCTCGACCGATTGCGCGCCGATCCGCCCGAGCTCGTCGTCAACTTCTGCGACACCGGGTTCGGGAATGAAGCCACCCGAGAGCTGCACGTTCCCGCCCTGCTCGAAGTGCTGGGGATTCCCTACACGGGTTCGTCCCCGACCGCGATGGTCTTGTCGTACGATAAGCCACTGGTCAACCTCTTGGCCCGGGAGCTGGGGATTCCCTCGCCGCGCGAGTGCACCGCGTACCCAGACACACCCCTGGAGGCGCTGGACGTCGCGTACCCGGCGTTCGTCAAGCCTGCGTCAGGGGACGGCAGCGTCGGCATCAACCGCGATGCGTTGGTGCCCGACGCAACTGCGCTGGCCAAACAACTGGCGTGGTTTCGAGAGCAGCTTCCCGGACGAGCGGCGGTAATCCAGGAGTACCTTCCCGGCGCGGAGTATGGCCTCGCCTTGTTGGGCAATCCCGGAAGCCTCCAGCACCTCCCGCCGCTGCGGGTGGACTTCTCTGCCCTACCCGCAGGTCTACCGCCGATACTCGCGTTCGAGTCCAAGACCGGGCCCGACACCCCCTACGAGCAGGTCCGCGTCGAGCAGGCCGATCTGGACGAAGCCACCCTCGCGCAGATGGTCACCCATGCTTCCGCCCTCTTCGAGCGGTTGGGCTGCCGCGACTACGCCCGCTTCGACTTTCGCACCGCCGCCGACGGCACCGTGAAGCTGATGGAGGTCAATCCCAACCCGGCCTGGAGCCGCGAGGCCAAGCTGGCGCTGATGGCGAGCTTTGGCGACATCGAGTATCCCAAGCTGCTCGAGCGGATCGTCGACACCGCGTGGGCCCGCTGCGAAGCCGACATCTCCCTTGGCATCATCCGGCGGTGAGCAGATACGCCTGGATGATCTCGTTTCTGCTCGGCTGTGGTGGCGTCCTGCCTGCGCGCGGCGTGGAGACCAACGCTGCGACCCTTCGCTGATAGTAGGTGTGGATTGGAGCTTCGAGTCCGCTGTCCGCCGAAGCTCGATGCGCCAGTGGACTCGAAGCGCGGGTGAAGCTGCGACTGCGCGAAGGTCGGCGAAGAGATCGCCTGCTAGAGCGGCCGAGGGCGTCGATCGGGCGGGTGGTACTTTGGACCGGTGGAGCTGAGGGCGGCGCGTTGGATTGCGGGAGCAGGGATGCTCGCGCTCGCGTGTGGGCCCAGCGTCTCGAGTTCTGAGCAGGTGGGCGCGGGCGGTGGCAGTGCGGGAGACAGCTCGTCTGGTGCGACGCTGTCGTCGTCGACGGGGAGCCCGGGGCCGTCGTCGTCGTCCGGGTCGTCGTCGTCGTCCTCGTCCACGGGAGAGCCGCCGCTCGAGGGTCCTGGCTGTGGTGAGCCGCCGCCGTGCGATCGCGGCACGTTCGAGGGACACGCGCTGATCGAGTCTGAGGCCGATCTGGCGCAGTTCGAGGGCTACACCAAGGTGACCGGGTTTCTGCAGATCGCGGGGTCCGAGGACCTGGTGTGTTTGGACCGGTTGGCGTGCCTTGAGGTCGTGGGGCGGGACGTTCGGATTCAGCAGAACGCGGCGCTCGAGTCGACGGCGGGGCTGCGGAACGTGCGGGATATCGGGGCGCGAGCTGGGAACTCGACCATCTACGTCGCAGAGAACGATGCCCTCGAAACGTTGGCTGGGTTCGCGGCGGAGGCCGCCGTCAACCATCTCGTCCTCTGGCGGAATCCATTGCTGTCCGACCTCGTGGACTTTGAGGTTGGGTGGCTCCGCTACCTAACAGCGCTGGAAAATCCGCGCCTGGCTGGCCTGACATCGCTGCGCGAACTTGAGGAGCTCCGCTGTTTCGTCCATCGCAATCCGCGTCTGTGCTCGGCGGAGATCGAGGCGGTCTGCAGTCGCGGGGACCCCGACTACGTCGATCAATCCCACATCTACTACGGGGCCGAGTGTGCGGGCGATCCAGCACCGCCGGTCGACCACGGCTACCCGAGCAGGGAGTGCTCCATCCAGGTTGAGGATTGTCCGGACGGCGAGAAGTGCATGCCGCGCAGTTCGACGAAGCTCGTGTGTACGCCCCTGGTTGCGGAGCCGCGCGAGGTGGGGGAAGCGTGCGAGATCCTCGACAACGTCGGGTCCGAGGATAACTGCGGGCCACGGTCGATCTGCCGAGGCGGTGCGTGCATCCCGATGGCATTTGGAGACGAGGACTCGCTGGTCTGCCCGTCGCTAGACCAGTTCCCGAGCACCGATGCGGACGGGGTCGAGCTGTTCTGTCTTCCGCTTTGCGACCCGCTTGCTGGATGCGGGCCAGGCCGGGTCTGCGTCCCACTCGGACCCCGGGGCTTCACGTGCGGGACCCCGATCGTGGAGAGTCTGCAAGACGCTGGAGAGCCCTGCAAAGGCTTAGGCCAATGTGCCGCTGGCCTCGCGTGCGTCGCTTCGGACTCGGGCGCCGGGTGTGGAGGGGAAAAACTCTGCTGTGGCGAGCTGTGCGACATGACCGCTCCGAGCTGCGCGGGCGGGCGCGAGTGCGTGTCGTGGTGGGAGGACGATGACCGTCCGCTTCCGAAGGTCGAGCACGTCGGCCTCTGCGTCGACCCGTAGGTCTGCGACGCCTGACCCGCACCCCCCTGCTCCGTTTCAGCGGGGCCG
>CAYGTG010000064.1:0-4008 GCA_964352485.1 uncultured Nannocystaceae bacterium
TTCATGGTCAACGCGAGCGCGGGCTATCCGAGCGTCGGCGGCACGATGAGCGCGGGACTCAGGCTCGCCGACCGACTCCTCGCGTCCTGACGGTCCTACGGGTACTCTGCGGGGCATGGCTCGCGTTGCAGTCACGGGAAGCACCGGGCACTTGGGGCCCTGCCTCATCCGACAACTCCTCGCCGACGGGCACCAGGTTCGGGCGCTCGTTCGCAGCAAAGAGGACCCCCCAGCCCTGGGCGGACTCGACGTCGAGTTGGTGCGGGGCGACATCTGCAGGCCCAGCACGCTTCGGCCGCTGCTGGACGGCGTCGAGCGCGTCTATCACCTCGCGGCCCTGATTTCGATCGTCGGCCCCATGGATGGCAAGGTCCGCGCCGTCAACGTGCATGGCGCTCGCAACGTCGGTGAGGCCGCGCTCGCGGCCGGGGTCAAGCGCATGGTCCACGTCAGCTCGGTGCACGCGTTCGAGCTCGGCGTCGGCCAGAGCGGAAGGCCTCGCACGATCGACGAGACGCATATGCGCTCCCGCGAGGAGACTTGTCCTGCCTACGACGCCAGCAAGGCGGCGGGCGAGGTCGAGATCCGCAAGCTCGTCGCCAAGGGCCTCGATGCCGTCATCGTCCACCCCTCGGGCGTTATCGGCCCGTTCGATTTCAGCCCCTCCCGCATGGGCAAGGTCCTGCTCTCCCTGGGCAACGGCCGCATGCCAGCGCTGCTGGGCGGAGGGTTCGACTGGGTCGACGTCCGTGACGTGAGCCAGGGGATTCGGGCTGCCGCCGAACAAGGCCGCACGGGGGAGAGCTACATCCTCTCCGGCAACTTCGCGTCCATCCCCGACCTCGCACACGTTGCCGCGAATGTCACCGGACGCGGCGCTCCCAAGGTCACCATGCCCCTGGCGCTGGCCAACTTTTTCGCTCCGGCGGCCGAAGCCGCCGCAAAGCTCATGCGCATGGAGCCGCTGTACACCGAAGAGTCGCTGATGGCCTTGCGAAGCGATGTCCGCTTCGAGCGAAGCAAGGCCGGAGTGGAGCTCGGCTATCAACCGCGGCCGCTGCTGCACACCCTGCGGGACGTCTATGCATGGTTCGCGGCGCACGGCAGCCTGAAGAGCCCGGCGCCGGCGCTTCACCCCGAGCGCTACGGCGCCGTCCTTGCCGCGTGATGCACGACGCCGACTTTCACCGCTGGATGACGTGGCTCGAGATCGCTCTGGCCGCGCTCACGTTCGTCGCGCTGCTGATCGTCAACGCGCCCTACGGCCGGCACGTGCGGCGCGGATGGGGTCCGCAGATTCCCTCCCGCATCGGCTGGATCCTCATGGAGCTGCCCGCGGTCGCGGTGTTCGGGTGGTTCTACGCCCAGGGCGAGCTTCGCTGGGATCTCGTCCCGCTGGCCCTGTTGTCACTGTGGCAGGTGCACTACATCCACCGCACCTTCATCTTCCCGTTTCGGCTTCGAATCAAGGGCAAGACGATGCCGGTGCTGATCGCCGCAATGGCGGTGGGCTTCAACATTCTCAACGCCTACGTCAACGCAACGTGGCTCAGTCACTTCGCGGGCTACGACGTCAGCTGGCTTTGGGACCCGCGGTTCATTCTCGGGGTCGTGATCTTCGCGGCGGGGTTTTGGATCAACGTCACGTCCGACCAGATCCTGATCAACCTGCGAAAACCCGGGGAGACGGGCTACAAGATTCCCAAGGGCGGTCTGTTTCGCGTCGTCAGCTGCCCCAACTACCTGGGCGAGATCGTCGAGTGGACCGGCTTCGCGATCGCCACCTGGGCCCTGCCCGGCGTTGCATTCGCGCTGTACACCGCCGCCAACGTCGGTCCTCGGGCGCTGGCGAACCACCGCTGGTACCGCGAGCGCTTCGAGAACTACCCCGCGGAACGCAAGGCACTGATCCCGTTCGTGCTCTGAAGCGGAGTCGTCGTTGCGCGAGCTGGGCAAACCGGTTGCGCGACTCGGGCAAGCCTTCCCAACGGCAGGCGCGAAAGCTGCCGCACTCAGGCGATCGGAAGACTGGCACGCGCATTGCTTTATGAGCGCGTGCAATGGCCGGGTGTGTCTCGTCGATCGAGAACTCAACCCATGACACTCAGCGGACTCGTTCGCCCCTGCGCGAGCGTCGGTGCAAACCGGAAACGTTCGGCGGGGCACACTTGGTCATTCACTTTCGGCAACCAGCCAGCACTCAGCCGTACATCACCATGTTGAGCGCGACGAATCCGAGGATGACCAGCGACTCGATGAGCGCCAGTCCGAGAATCATCGGGGTGAAGACCTTCTCCGCAGCCACCGGATTGCGGCAGATGCCGTCGCAAGCCGCGGCCGCTGCCCGACCTTGCGCCAGCGTGCCGCCCAGAATGGCCAGGCCTAAGGCGATCAGCGCAGCCATCACAACGGAGGCATCGGGCCCGCCTGGTGTGGCAGCCTGCGCGGTCGCGGGTGCGAGGGTTGCGGTGATTCCGAGGAGAACCGCGGCGGTGCGTCCTTGTCTCATGGCACGCAGGACGTACCGTGATCCAGCCGGACGACAACGCCAGACGCAAGCTCTGCGCTGACGTCCGCGCCCTCAAGCCAAAGGCCGAAGTCCGTACCGGCGGAGCCGCGCGGCGAAGTCGTCCAGGTCAGCGTCCTCGTCTGCACCGCGGCCGATGACCACTTCAATCAAGGCCCGTGCATCGTCGAACGCCAAGTTAGACGGTTGCGCCCTGCGGTGACTCCCACACCGAGGTGCTCGCCGTCGGGTTGATGTAGTGCCATCCGGCGAGCACCTCCCACGCGAGCTCCTCGACGTCGTCTGCGCGGGAGAACCGTTCCCATCCGCCTTCGGGCTCCCAAGCCTCGGATCGCGTCGCCATGGCTGCGCGATTGTAGCGGAGATAGCGACCAACGCCGGCGACCAAGGCTTGAACAGGCCCCAAGGAACTACCCTCCCGCGATGCGCTGAGTCCGGGTCCCTGCGAACGCAGCCGCGGCCCCGAGTTCAGCCTCCTGGTAGCGTCGCCTCAGGGCCTCATAGCGCGCCTTCGGGTCGAAGCCCACCAACATGTGCAGCTTGCGAAGACACACCGGGCACAACGCCAACGGAGCGCGGTCGAGCTCCTCGCTGTGGTTGGCGCCATTCATCAAGCAGGCGTTGTGGACACAGTGTCCGATGCCAAACATGTGTCCGGCTTCGTGCGCGAGGATCTTGAACGCGCGCTCGCGTTGCAGAACCGGATCGGGATCCGCGGCTGAGTCGTAGAACTGGGGGTTGTAGCGGGCGAGGCTGAACACACCGGTGCGCTTGATCGTGGACGCAAGACCGAACACATAGTTGTAGTCCTCGCCCGGATAGAGATCCTCGACAGTCAGACCGAGCATGGCGTACGCATCCCGCGGGAGATTTGACTGCAAGTAGGCCTGAAGGTCCGTCGCCAGGATCTGGTCTCCCGTGTCACGAGTCCGCTGCGTCAGGTTCACGGCGGACATGTCCGCCGCCTCGAGCACGATGACGGGTATCGCGAAGAAGTCGCGAGCAAACGCCTCGAGCTCCGCGGTATCGGGAACCGGCCCGAGCGGAAGGATGTAGAGCTTATCGCGCCCCTCGTCTCCGGGGCGATTCGGACCGCTGACCCAGAAGTTGCCCACGCTCTGCGGGGGCTCGTCGTGCCACTTGAGCCAGCCGTCCGGACCCGGCTCGGGCAGGGTCGCGAAGTCTTCTGGGTGAGCCTCAAACGCCCGGCGAACCGCAGGCGGAAGGTCGGACAGGTCCCCCAGCGCGATCGACGGGTTGTCCCGCGGTGTCGCGAGAGGCGCCCCGATCGCAGGCTCAGGCTCAGGCGCAGGCTCGGAACCGCATCCAAGTCCGAGCGCCAGCAAGACCCGAGCACACCAACCTCTCACAGTAGGGTCTGACACTGGCGACGGGAGAATGTTCCCAAGCGCCAGCGGGACTACCGCTTCTTTGCCGCCTTCTTCTTGGTCTTCTTTTTTGCGGCATCGGCAAGAGGGCCA
>CAYGTG010000064.1:4018-5805 GCA_964352485.1 uncultured Nannocystaceae bacterium
TGGTTGGCTTCTTCTTCGCGACCGCCTTCTTCTTCGCGACCGCCTTCTTCTTGGCGACCGGCTGGATGCTCCGCCGCCCACTGTGCGATGGCGATGTATCGCTGCGCCGTCCGTGGACTGTACGGGAGATGCTCGCTGAGCCAGGGCAGCCAACGCCCAAAGCCCAGGTGCTCCTGCAGCGCAAGCAGGCGCTGGCCGATGGCCACCACGTCTCGAACGACCCGCGTTTTCGTCTCACGATCGAGCCCGAGGATCTCCCGCGTCAGCCGATCCTCGACCGACTCTCGCGCGACGAGGTCGCCGCTGCCACTGCGTGTGGCCGTGCGAGAGCGGCTCCTTGCGACCTTCTTTCCCGCGCGTGCCATCGCGAGCGAAGATGCGCCAGGATTGACGCATCTCAAATACGACAGCGCTGTCGTATTTACAAAACGCCGCTTTCAAGCTCCTGCCGGGGTTTTTGCGGCGTTCTTATCATGCGCGATTACGCCCCAGGCTCCCGACCGCGCGGCTTGCCACCGCTCCGCTCCAGCGCTCCGAGACGATCGAGCTTGTGGCTTCGATACCTTCGGCTCGCGAACAGCAGCGACGCTCGTTGGTCCGATCCTCGAAGGTCACCACACCGCAGTCATCCTGGCTGTAGAAGTTCAAACACGTTCGCGAACGAGTACGGGCCCGGGATCGGTCCGTCCGTCTCGACATCTGCCGAAAAGGACACATCGCCCGCGCTAGGGACGAACTCGGTGGCGGTTGCGCTCGCGATGCCCATGGTCTGGACCGGTCTGCCCGGCAAACACGAAGAACGCGCGGGCCGAATGCCAGCATCGTAGCCGAATCAAACGCCGGCCGCCCCGGATGCGCCCCCCCTACCGTCCACCACCGCCGCAGCTCCCTCGCGGCTGAAGACCGTGCGGGGCTCAGCGATGACGTTCGCGGGGGAGTGGACGTCGCTTGGCCGCTGCGATCAGTTCGAAGATCGCGCCGGGCTCCCACATCGCCATGCAATCACCGTGAGGGGACTCCACGACAAAGACTCGGTCGGGCTCGGGCTCGTCCTCTCCGCGTGGCAAGAGCAGACGAAGCATGGGGCGTCCGTGGAAATCGGACACCCGCAGCCAGACCTCCCAGGCCACCGTCGCGCGCCCCTCGCCTCCGCGCCGCGTGATCGCTTCGACCCGCTCGGGTACGAACCACCGAGCCTCGCCCAGGGCGAGCCCGAGCAAGCGGGCTTCGTCACGTCGCTGCATCTTGCGAAAGAACAGCCACAACGGCAGCAGCAAGCACAACGCCAATGCCAGGCCCACGCCCAGCACTTGCCCGAAGACCTCGCCCGCGAAGGCGCGCCCGCGGGAGAGCGCGATCACCTGTGTCACCGCGAAGACGAGGTACGGAACGAGCACGATGCCCGCGACGATGAACCAGGAGGTTCGAGCCGAGCCGACAAACTCCCTCCGAAACTTCACGACCTCCACCGGCGCGCCGTCGAACGAACGCGGGGGCGGCTGCGTGAAGAACCTCTGCAGAGCTTCCCATCGTGCCCGCATCCTGCGCACAGTTTCCGTTATTGAGTCCGCAACGCCAACAGACAAGCGCGCGAGCGCAGCTGGAGCTCCCCTTGGCCTGTGGGCCCGCTCAGGCCAGGCCCTTGCGCTCCAGCTGCAGCAGCTGCACGCGCAGCGCCGCACTCGCCCGCTCGACCGCAATCACCTCGTCCTCGCACACGCCCATTCGCCCCACGAACAGGGCGTGACGATTCACGTACACCAGGTACCCGGCCATCGCCCTGCGGT
>CAYGTG010000064.1:5815-9309 GCA_964352485.1 uncultured Nannocystaceae bacterium
TCGCGATACGTCCCCGCGCCGCGCAAGACTTCGATGCGATTCGCCTCGGCCCTCCACCGATGCGAGGCATCGCGAAGGAACTCGTGCGCCCGAGCGTCGTTGGCCACGTGCTCGAGGTAGGGACGCAGCAGGTCCTCGAGCGCTCGGTCCAGGGCATCGCGAAGCCGTTTCGCCTCACGCTGCGCATTCCACCGCTTGAACTCCTGGCCGAAGTTCCCCTCGAACAACCCGGTGAGCAGGGAGCCCACGCCCGTCGAGAGCGCGTTCTCCAAGTCGGTCGCCGCCACCGGTTCTGCCACCAGGGCACCTCTGGTTTGCCCCCTACGCCATCCCTCCCAGTCCCGCGACGCGAGCCGCATCGGAGTCCCTCCCGAGCCGCCCGCGGCGGGGAGGGCCTTGATCGCCGGCGCGGACAGAGCGGGAAACGCCCTGCGGTCTCCCGCGCCCCGATGCTCTTGCGAGTACACGCTGATGGCCTCGAGAAGCTCGTCGACGAGCGCGTGATACGACCCGGCCTCGGCGATCCGGCTGGGTAGCTCGCGCATCAGCGAGGACAGCTGTTCCGGCTCATCGAGCAACAGCTGACCGTGCGCGAGCATCTCCAGGGCAAAGTCACTCGCACCCAGATCCCAGAACAGGTCGAGCAGACTCACCGGCGCATCGCTCCCGCACGGAATCGCGGTCTGCACCGCCCGGCGCATCGCCTCGTGACGATTCGCCGCGTTCCGTCGAGCCCACCACGCCGCAACGCCGCCGGTGCCGGCAACAGCCCCCGCAGCGATCAGGGCGATCGTGATCGGATCCATCGGTCCAGCGATCCCGCGGGTTCTACTGTGCGCTCGCAGCAGCCTTGGCCACGGCGGCCAAGAAGTCGAACCGCGCTTGGTACACCTGCACCTGAAGCGTGAGGCCCTCGATGTGGTGTCCCTGGCCGTCGATCTCGACGTACTGCACCGGCTTCTTCAAGTCGCGGGCGGCCTTGGCAAACTGTCGGCTCTCATCCACGGGAACGCGCCAGTCCTTGCTTCCATGGGTCAGCAACAGCGGCGCGCGCAGAAGATCCACGTGCTGCATCGGCGAGCGATCCTTCATCCGGGTGAGCTCGGCCGCGACGTTGGGGTCACCGCTCTCGAGCACGACCCAGTCGGGGATATTCGTCGCATCGTAGAAGGTCTTGATGTCGCTGAAGCCCGCGTGCGCCATGCCGAAGCCCAGCGGGTACGACTCGTCGCGGCCGTTCGTTCCGGGCGGGTGCGTCAGCGCGCGCATGGTTGCATAGCCTCCGTGGCTTCCCCCCTTGACGCCGATCCGACTGGGCGACAGCCCCGTGTGCTCCTCCAGCCAACGTGCGGCGTAGAAGAGATCGACGATCTCGTCGCCGCCCAGGTCCTTGTCGTTGAGCGAGTAGAAGTCCTTGCCGAATCCCGAGCTCCCGCGAACCGCCGGCGACAACACCGTGAGGCCCGCGGCGCACATGATGTTGTCGAACTTGCTGTAGCCGTTGGAGCCACCGTAAAAGGCGGTGATCATCGCCATGCGCTGCTCTTGCGGCACCGGGTCGCGCGGCTCGAGCAGGAACGCGTGAAGCTCCCTCGTCTTGCCGGTCTTCGGGTCCTTGTCGAAGGTCGGGATCTTCACCGGCCTCGCCTTGCAGGCGACGATCTTCTCTTGGAGTTCCGGCTCCAACGCGACCACGGTCTGCATCTCTCCCAGAGACGCTCCGCCCCCGCGCATCGCATACCCTTCGAGGTAGATGTCGGGGGACGTCTGGGTGAGGTAGGCCCGGTCGCCGAACGCATCCTGAAGCGACACCGAACCGTCGTACCTCTGCGTATCGAGCACCTTGGACGTCTTGGGGTCGACCAGGACCACCGTCGATCCCGCCGGCGTCTTGTGAACCCCGATGACCTTGTCGCCGAGCATCTGTGCATCGAGGTCCTCGGTGAACCGCGTGATCTGGCGGGTCTTTCGGGTCACTCGATCGTAGGCGTAGAGGTTGGAGTACCCGTCGTCGTTCGCGGTGTAGAGCAGCTCGTTGCCCAGCCACCCCTCGAGCGGAGTCGGGGAGTTGCGCGAGACCTTCGCGTTCGTGACCAGCTGCACCTTCGGCGTCTTCTTGCGAAGGTCCACCCGCACCAGCTGCCCCCTGGTGCGGTCGCCCTTCACCTGCGCGTTGAAGAACACCTCGTTGCCCTCGGGGGTGAAGCGGATGTCGGACCAGGTGAAGGTGAGCTCGGGCGAGTCGCAGACCACCTCTCGCTCGTCTCCGGTCTTGACGTCGCGCACCCGCAGGCAGGTGGAGAACGGCGCCTTCTTTCCCTTCCGCGGGAGGTAGGCCACCTGAGTCTCGTCCTTGTTGAAGCCCAGGCCGTAGACGTAGTCGTGGCGCGTCACCTGCTCGAGCGCCCCCGATGCGAGATCGAGCGTCCACAGGTTCATCACCTCGTCGTTCGACTCGTCGGCGTGCAGCCACAGGGTGTTCGAGGACTCGTGGTGATGGATTCCCCACAGGCTGCGCTTGGACCAATCGAGCTGCGAGATGGTCTTGCCCGCCGTGAGGTCCCAAGCGCCGTTGCCCCCGATGTCGAGCATCTTCAGCGTATAGCGCTCACCGAGCTCGTAGTAGAAGAGCTTCCCGGTCTCGAGGTCTGGCCGCATGCGTCCGTACGGAAAGCCGGCGAGGAAGGGCTGCAGATCGACCTCCCGATCAAAGTAGCGCGCGATGCCCTTGACCTCGGGCTCGGCGGTGGTCGCAGGCTCGGTGTCCGTCGCCGGCGATGCGCTCCCAAACTCGGGCGCGGCCGAGGGGTACGGCGTCGCCGCGTTCGGTGGTGCACAAGCGAGCGCGAGCAAGAGCGACGCAAGACCGACACGGGCGCAGAGGTTCATCGCGGGCATGAGACACCGCGATGACCTCACCGGCAAGCCCTACTTCTTGCGCTTCTTGTAGGCCTTCGCCTTGTTCTTCTTCTGGTACCGCTTCTGCTCCTGCACGCTCTCCTTGGCGCGATCCAGGTCGCCCTCGGCCTCCTCCAGGTCGTCGAGCATCGGCGCGAAGTCGATCTCCGGATTCTCGGCCGCCTGCTGGCGTAGCGCCTCGGTCTTGTGCTGCAGGTCCTTGCGAGCATCCTCGTAGTTGCCGCGATCGACCTGCTGGCTTGCGGCCTCCAGCGCAGACGCGACGTCGATTTCCTGGGCGCGCACGGTCACCGCGTAGTTCTCCGACGCTTCGACCTCGGCGGCATCCTGAGTCACCGCGACCGTTGGCGAGATCACGAGTTCCACCGGCGCACCGTCGTCCAGCACGTCGCGAAACCGCAGCGTGTAGGAGCCCAGCGCCATCGTGTCGCCCTGGGGCGGCTGGTAGTCCATGCGCACCAGCAGCTCACGCTTGCGGCCGGCGGACATCGAGCCGATCTTGGCCAGCACGAGGTCGCCGTCGACCACGTTGGGATATCCGGGGATCTCTCCCGCCTCGATGCCGGGCGCCGCGT
>CAYGTG010000064.1:9319-15575 GCA_964352485.1 uncultured Nannocystaceae bacterium
GTCGCGGTGAGCCCCGCGAACTCGTCGGCCAGGACCTCGGGCACCTGCTCACCGGTTTCGATGAAGTGGTATCGCCCGCCCCCCGCATCCGCGATGCGAGTCATCAGGTCTTCGTTGTAGTCGAGCCCGACGCCGAGCGTGGTGGTCGCAACACCCTTGCCGAACGCGTTCGAGGTCCACTCGGCGAGCACCTCAGGTCGCGCTTCGCCTTCGTTGGCCAGTCCATCGCTGAGCAGCATGAGGTGGGCCAGCGCCTCTTCGCCTCGCTGGGCTCCCGTGAGCTCGTCCAGCCCACTGCGCAGCGCCGGCCCCAGCGCGGTCCCGCCCCCGTCGGTGATACGAAGCACCTCCCGCCGGAGCGCGTCACCATTGCCGACCTTGGCGCGGTGGGTGTGCACGTTGACCCGGTCGTCGTACGAGATGAAGGTGAGCCGGTCGTCCGGCCCCAGCTTGCGAACGGTCTCCAGCGCGGCCTGTTTCGCAGCCGCGAGCTTCTCCCCCGCCATGCTTCCGCTTCGGTCGAGCACCAGCGCCAGGTCCAGCGGGGGACGCTCTGCCCCGGGGACCTCCGCGGCCTGAATCCGCACCAGGACGTCGAGGTGGCCTGCGGTCCCGGCCAGGACCTTCGCGTACTGGGGAATGACCTCGACCGACAAACTTCCCGCCTGCGAGGGGCTGGTGGTCTGGGTCGGGTCGGTCGCCACGGGGCTCGGCGCCGGACCGTTGGCCACGGCAAGAGGCTCTGGCTCCGCGGTATCGACCTCCACCGGTGTACATCCCGTCGCAGCACACAGCACCACGACTCCCATCATCCATCGTCGGTTCATCATCATCACCTGCTCCTCCGCCTCCGCGGCGTGGCGGCTCTCAACGCACGACAGGGGGCTTTGGCCTGCGGAAAACGGATCTTTTTCGGTCACCAGCAGACGAAACAAAACAGCTCATCCGCGGTACCACGGACACCGCGAGATCCGGTTCCCGCAACCCCGCAGAACGTCCCTCGCCAGGCCAGAGCGTCAACGCTCCGCCCATCCGCGGCCGCGTTGACGACACAACATCCCACGCCGAACCCGGGACGTTGTGGGACGCAACTTCTGCGGGGGCCGACCCGCCCTTCGATGCACACGAACGCCGCGGAGTGAATGTGCGCGGAGCCTCTCTTTGGGGCGGTGAACGGACACGCATTCTCGGCGGGGCTCAGACCCACAGCCAGCCGAACGAGAGACCACCGCGCAACGTCTGCGCCCCTTCGGACGCAATTACGTCGCTTGTGGGGATGTATGAGCAGCACGCATAGTGAACCACCACGCACCACGTGGCAGCCGCGGGCCGTGCAACACGGTCCGTGTTGTATCCGCCACCCCCGCCAAGAGACCCGACCATGACCGTCCAAAAAGCCCTCGCTCTTAGCCTCCTTGCTCTGACCACCGCCTGCGCCACCGACACTTCGGCGGAGTTCGACAACAGCCCGGGCGACGGAAAAGGTCCCGGCGGCAAGGCTGAAGCGTGGGGTTCTGCGGACAGTCCATTCCGCTTCGACCGGGACGTCGTGGTCGCGTTTTCCGAGCTGCCCACCTCCGGTGAGACCAGCGTTCCCCCATGGGCCGCCAGCTACTGGCCGGTGTACGAAGACAGCATCAACGTGCTGTGGGACGGGCAGAACTCGATGTCGGCCTCGGCCAAGTACGGAGAGGCTTTTGGAGTCCAGGACGTTGAGGGCGCGGTCTCTCGCTACCACGGCATCGACAGCCGAACCAACGCCACGGTGTGCACCGACGACGACGCCTGCAACTCCGACCTCGCCGAGGCATGTGCGATCCGGACGGGCGAGAGCGAGGGCCGGTGCATCCCAACCTGGTTCGGCATCTGCCACGCCTGGGCGCCCGCGGCCATCATGTACGCCGAGCCCGAGCACCCCGTCACCCACAACGGGGTCGAGTTCAAGGTCAACGACATCAAGGCCCTGCTGACGCTCGCCAACAACCGGGTCGACAGCGAGTTTGTGTCGCTTCGCTGCAACTTCCAGCCCGACGACATCGAGCTCGACGAGAACGGTCGCCCGCTCGACAACAGCTGCCGCTACACCAACCCGGCCACCTACCACATCCTGCTGGCCAACTACCTGGGCATCCGCGGCGAGGGCTTCGTCGAAGATCGCACCCTGTCGGCCGAGGTCTGGAACCAGCCCATCCGCAGCTTCGAAGTCGTCGATCAGCGCCAGGTCACCGAAGCCGAGGCCAACGCACTCATCGGCGTTGCCGTCGATGGCGAGACGGCCACCGCCTCTGGCACCTTGCGCCCCTCCGAGTGGGAGCGGCTGGGCCCCTTCGAGGTCTCCGCGGGCGACACCATCAACGTGGTGCTCACCGGAACCGCCGACGCGGACCTGTACGTGAACTTCGGCTCCGAACCCACGGTCGACGAGTTCGGGTGCCGTCCCTACCTCGACGGCTCGGCCGAGGCCTGCAACCTGACCGCAACCGAAGACACCACGCTCTTCGTTGGGGTCTCAGGATACGCGGACTCCTCGGACTTCGAGCTCGAGGTCAACTACGGATCCACATCCAGCCACTACGCGTTCAACGCGAACGCCGCACAGCTGCACTACCTCGCCACCAACGTGCGCTACATCAGCGAGTCGGCATCCACCCAGGATGGCAACCTGTCGTCCAACATCGACGCGTACACCCGCACCGACCACTACGAGTACATCCTCGAGGTCGATGCCAACGGTGACCTCATCGGCGGCGAGTGGGTCGGCAACAGCAAGCTCGCCCACCCGGACTTCTTGTGGCTGCCCACCGGGATGAGCAACCCCAGCGTCGCCGGTGGTGCGATCACCTGGGCCAACGTCCAGACCATCTACAACGCCTCCATCACCGAGCAAGACGGAGACGAGCCTCCGACGGGCAACGTTGGCGACTGCTGCACCGACAACGGCAGCGTGGGCTGCGAGGACATGACCTGCCAGAGCGCCGTCTGCGACGCAGACGCGTACTGCTGCGACACCGACTGGGACACCGCTTGCTCCGCCGCGGCCCAGACGATGTCCGCCTGCGACAGCGTCTGCGGCTAGCGGACTTCAGATCTGCGGGACGAGGTTCCGTGGTGAGCCCCCGCTAGGAAACTCCCGGCGGCGACGCTAGGCTCGCCGCCGTGGCAGGTTCGGAGCCCAACCTCGAGACAGACAACGCTCCGGCGCCGCCGCCGCCCAACCGAAATCTTCTGAAGGTTTCGGTCGTGGTGTTGCTGGTCGCTGGACTCGCCGCGCTGCTTTGGGATGGTGTGGGACGCCGGGCTCGCTCTGCTGCACGCCAGGAGGTTCGCAAGGACTTCCTGGCCTACCTCGACGCGCTCCGTGAGGGGAGTCCGGCGGAGCTCTCGCTCGATCAGGCGGTCCTCGCCCACGCCATCGCCACCGAACTCAGCGGTGACACGGCCCCCGAAGATGCGTCCATCACGACTTCGCACGAAGCATTCCTGTCGTCGCTCCAGAGTTTGGAACGGTTGCAGACGCCGACGTGGATCGACCACGACCCGCCCCACGTGTGCCGGTTTGGCGAACTTACGGGCGCGGCATCCTTGCGTGGCCTTCAAGACGAGCTGGCGCAAGTCCGGACGTGCGCCGATGCCCTGCTGGCGCAGGGGTTTATCGACGACGCCCAAGCGCTCACCCGACGCCTCGATGGAGCCGGCGTGGTCAGCACGAACGATCCGGCGTCCGCTGTCGAAACCTCTTTCGCCAATTTCGTCGAGCCCGTGCCGCCGGCTCTGTTGCCGCGGCGGACGCTCGCGATGACAGCCGTGGACGCGCGTACGCACCTCTACCAAGGAGGCATTGCTCGTTCTTGGCTGGGCGCTGACCCGCAGCGCTGCCCCGAGTCCGCCACGAAGGATGTCCGCGGATGTCAGGGCGCAGAGATCGCCTGGCGCACCTGGAGCGGTGACGTGCAGCGCCAGACCGTGGAGCATCCACCCGGGTTGATCTTCTGGAAGACGATCGGGCTGGGCTCGGACGGCACGGCGTTTCTTCTGGGCTCGTGCAGTGCCGCCGGGAAGGAGTCCGCAAGCGACGCGTCGGGCACCTCGTGGTGCCTTCGGGCCGTCACGCCCCAGGGGCAGGTCCGAGACGTCGTTCGCCCGTGGTCCGACGGCGCGTCGTTGCAAGGCGCCTTTGGGGCCGATGGCGCCATAGCATCGTCCGTGGCGGAGGCCTTCGGCGATGCGCCTCCGCGTTCGATTCAAAGCGCCACACCGCTCGAGTCCGGGATGGGGACGTGGGAGGACCAGCACTGGATCGGAGACGAGTACGGCCTGCTCCGCTTCGAGTCCGAGCTGTTGATCCTGGCCACGCGTACAGACTCCGACGTCTCGGGCACCGTGCTCCCGTTGGCGCCGAAGCACGTGGAGGAGTCCTCCGCCCTGTGGCGACACCCCGAAGCCGAGGACGTCCTCGCCGTCGTTTCACGAGGCGCCGCGCACCAGGGGGCAGGTTCAGCCTGGGTCCTGCTTTCGCTGGACGGCGGACAAACCTGGCGGGGCGAGACGGCGCTGCTCGAGTAGAACGCTGCAGCCGATGTCGTGGCCAGCCGCCGCCCCCCTACCCCAGCGGCTCGATGCGCGTCCGCAGCGAAGTCCCCAGCGCCGCGATCCCAGCCCGCAGATTCTCCGCCTTTGAATCATCCGCCGCCACCGGAACATCCACGTACAGCAGCCCAACATCTTCGTTCGTACCCAGCGACTGGCCCACGATGTTCACGCCCGACTCCGCGACCACGCGGTTGGTCTCCGAGAGCACGCCGGGCACGTTGCGGTGCAGGTTGATGATGCGACTGACCGCCCCCCCAACCTTGGGCGCGGGCACGTCGAGGTTGGGCAAGGTGACCGAGCCCATGGTGCTCCCGAACTTTCGGAACCGGTCCAGCGCCTGCGCGACCTCCAGCCCAATGTTGGCTTGAGCCTCTTGCGTGCTGCCGCCGATGTGCGGGGTGAGAATCACGTTGTCCAGACCGCGCAAGGGACTCTCGAAGGGCTCGGCGTTGCTGGCCGGCTCGGTCGGATAGACGTCGACCGCTGCGCCCGCAAGCGCCTTGGACTCCAGCGCGCCCCGAAGCGCATCGATGTCCACGACCTTGCCCCGGCTGAGGTTGATCAGATACGCGCCCTTCTTCATCCGCCCGATCTCGGCGGCGGTCATCATGTTGCGCGTCATCTCGGTGTCGGGCACGTGCAGCGAGACGAAGTCGGAGGACTCGAGCAGGCCGTCCATCGTGGTGACCGCGTTCGTGTTGCCCAGCGGCAGCTTCTTCTCGATGTCGAAGTACTGCACGTTCATGCCGAAGGCTTCGGCGAGGATGCCCAGCTGGCTGCCGATGTGGCCGTAGCCGATGATGCCCAGCGTCTTGCCCCGCACCTCGTGCGCACCCGCGGCTCCCTTCTCCCAGGAGCCCACGTGCGCCGCTGCGTTGCGCGGGAAGATGCGACGCGCCAGCATGACGATGTCCGCCATCACCAGCTCGGCGACGCTTCGCGTGCTGGAGAACGGAGCGTTGAACACCGTGACGCCGCTGGCGCGCGCGTGCCCGAGCGCGACCTGATCGGTGCCGATGCAGAAGCAGCCGACCGCATCGAGCCGCGGCACCGCGTCGAGCACCTTCGCGGTGATGAGCGTCTTGCTGCGAATCCCCACCATGACGGGGCCCTCCGGAAGGGCCTTCAGCGCCTCGATGAGCTCATCTTCGGTGAGACCCTTGTTGATACGCGTGACGGCGTAGCCGTCGTCCAACAGCGACGTCTCGGCCGTGGCGTGGACTTTTTCGAGCAGGAGCGCAGATGCGGTCACCATCGGATTGTGGACCAAGCCCGCGGCCAGGGCCACCGCGGCATTTGCAGGCGCCTGCGGACCAGGCCTATGGTCCCGCCTCATGTCTCAAAGGGCCCTAAACCTGGGACGATTGGCCAAGACGCTCCGGCGCCACGCGAAGGACGGATGGCAGCGTGCGGTGTTCTCGCGGCCTGGCGCCGATGACGACGCCGCGGAGGTCTTCGAGGGCGACGACCTCGACGCGATGGTCAACGCTGCGATGGATGCCGCATCCGAGGGTCGGGTCAAGCAAGTGCTGGTCATCGACGCGCGCACCCGTGTCCGCATCGACGCCCGATACGGCAAGGCCAAGGTGCTGACGCTGGACGAGGAGCGAAAGTCCAAGGTCATGGGGGGCAAGGATCGGGTTCTTCAGCCCGACGGCAGCGCCGA
>CAYGTG010000065.1:0-3426 GCA_964352485.1 uncultured Nannocystaceae bacterium
GCAATGTCGAGCAGCTCGGTGTTTGCACCCACCCTGGTCGCCCCCGAACGCGACAGCGCCCTCGAACCGAATTGCCGGGTCACGCGTTGTCCGGCCCGACCGAGGGCGTCTTTGAGCGGATCGCTGCCGTCCTCTCCACCCCCCGCTTCGAGCACCTTGGGGTCGAAGAGCGTCGTGTGGGCCGCGACATACTGAAAGAGCCGTGGATAGGGGTCCTTGCGGGTGAGGTCCTTGAGCAGTTCGAGCGTGTCGACGTAGTCTTTGCCTCTGGGTGTCTGGACGTTGATCGCTTCGATAAAGGTCCGCCATTCCTGGATGTACAGCCCGTAGTAGGCAGACTGAATCGCGATGACTTCCTGTTCCTGCAGCTCTTCGGCCAGGGCGTCCCCCTGGGCCAGGACCCACGGGGGGTCCAGGAACTTCTCGATGCCTTCCTCGAACAGGGGCTTGATCTGGGTCTGGAATCCCTTCTTCGTGAACGCGGGCCGGATCTTCTTCCCGTCGTTGGTGACTGCCGGGACCTGCAGCATCTCGCTGAGTGTCAGAGAGGGCCCCGTCACCGACTTGACGAGGGCGTCGGTGAGTGCCTCGGTCCGGTCCACACGCGAGAGAATCTCGCGCGCGAGCTGCACGATGTCTGTGTCGCGGGAGAACGCGAGGTCGGGGCGCGATGCAAGCAGCCGCAAGTAGGTTGCTGCGACCTTGTCGATACTCTCGCGACTGGTCGGTTCTCCCGACAGCAGAATCGGAGCTTCCCAGAGGTTGCCCAGATGGTCGGTCAACCACGCGGACTCCTCTTCATTGAGTCCAGGCTCCGAAGCGTCCGGCGGGCTCTGGGAGGTGAGAAGGTACATCCGCAGCCGCGTGAAGTTGTCCTCGTACTCCTCGAGCGACGGCGTCTTGTCGTTCATTTTGTAGCGCTGGACGAACCTGTCGAGCGCCTCGAGCTCACGTCCGGCGACGGGTTTGTGAAGCTCCCGGCGGACGGTGTCGACGAACACATCGCGCATGCGCGGGTACATCCGACCCCCTTGGTACATGCCCATGCGCATGGACCATGGCGCTCCGTCCTCCTCATAGGTCTGGAGCATGTCGACCATCCGCCGCAGCGGCTCGATGCGCTCCATGGGGATCACGTCGCCCGAATCCTCGGCGACGTGCTGCTCGATGTAGGCCAGAGAGGTCCCGCCTTGGCCGAGGATGTCTCGGTTGTGGCGGTACGACATCAGCGGCAAGACGACGGTCGCGATCGCTGCGACCAGCGCGACGGCGCCGGCGATGGTTCCGCCGATGCGAAGCTTTCGGGTGCGGCGTCGGTTGTGCCGAACAAGGGAGTAGTCGGGGAAGATGACGCGCCGAAAGATCTCGCCGAGGAAGTAGCTCTTCGCATCGACCGGAGCGACCGTCGCACCGCCGATGGTGGGGCGCAGACCAAACGCCTCGGAGATGGCGCTCATGATGCGGCCAAGCGGGCGCCCCTCTTGGGTTCCGCTGGTCATGTAGACGCCGCGGAGGATCGGCGTCTCGTGATAGATGTTCGGCTCGGTCATCTCGTGCATGAACCGAGCGATCGGCTCACGCAGCGACGCGAAGTATTGCGGAAGCTCGTGCAGCCGCTCGCGGCGGGCCATGCTTCGCTCCTCGGCGAGACGGCGGAGGGTGCGTTTTTCGAGCAGCGAGCTGAGTTCGTCGAGGTGCTCGCCGCACTGGTCGGCAATCGAGAGCTGGTCGGAGACCTTGAGCGTGAAACCCCAGATCTGGTGCCGCTCCGCTTCGCTGAGGTCGGAGAACATCTCCACGAAGCCCGGCAGAAGGTCGCACTTGGTGAAGAGCATGTAGACCGGGACCACCACGCCCAATCGGTCCTGAAGCTCATCGATGCGGGCCCGAATCTCCCGGGCCAAGGTGGCGATCTCCTCGGGGTGAGCTTCGGCGATATCGGCCACGCTCACCGCCGCGAGCACGCCGTTGATCGGGCGCCGCGTCCGGTATTTTCGCAGCAGGTCCAAGAACGCGAACCATTCGTCGCGGTCGGTGTTCTCGGTCGTGTAGCGTCCGGCCGTGTCGAGGATGACGGCCTCGGAAGTCATCCACCATTCGCAGTTTCGTGTGCCCCCGACGCCCTGAACGCTGACGCCTCCGCGGTTGCTCGAGAACGGGAACTTCAGGCCCGAGTTGCGCAGCGCTGTGCTCTTGCCGACGCCGGGCGGGCCCACGATGACGTACCAGGGGAGGGAGTACAGGGCGCTCGAGGCTCCGCGCGCACCCAAGCGAGACGACTTCAGCGAGTTGATCGCCCGCGCAAACTCCTCTTGCATGGAGCGGATGTCCGCTTCGAGGTCGGGCCGGGCAGAGCGTGCTTGGTCTTCGGCCTGGGCCCGTAGGGCGCGCTCGATCTCCTTGCTGGCCTTTCGGCTGCGGGCGAAGCGGAGCCCCAGCACCGTGCTGATCACCAGGCCCGTGATGGCGGTGACGATCCCCGCGTAGTAGTAGGGCAGCTCGAAATAGGCGACGGCCGCCCATGTCGCGCCCAAAAAGAGGGTGATGAAAACGCCTTTGAGCACTACAGGCCTTCTTTCGTCCCGGGCCCATCGCCGGCGGAGTGTTCGAGAAGGCTGCGTCCGCGGGCGTCGACGTCATCGGTCATGCCGTTGAGCGAGATCCGCAGCGCGATGATGAAGCAGACCGAGAACAGCAGCGCAAACAGGCCGATCCACAGGACGAGGAAGTCCATGCTTCTAGATTGCATGCTCTCGCGCCGAGGGAGGTGGCTGCGCGAGACCGGCTCGGCGTTGAGGAGTCGACCCAGCGCGTCTCGAACCCGACGCCGGATCAGGTCGAGCTCGAGTTCACCGCCCCGGATCGCGTAGCGTCCTTCGAATCCGAAGCTCAGCACCATGTGATAAACGGACAGCACTTCGACGCGGCTTGGATCCTGAAGGATTCGGTTGAGACGGTCGAAGAAGCCGTCACCGGCCACGTTCTCACCGAAGTAGCGAAGCTGGAGCGGCCGTTGATGCCAGTAGTCCCGCAGTGGACCGGGCTTCATCTGCGCCAGCTCGTCGGCGTGGGCCACGATCGCGTACATGATGTCGGCCAGATCGCTCTCGGCCATCCGCGTGCTCTTGCCGCGCTCGATCGCTTCGTCGACGTAGGCTTGAAGCCGTTGGTAGACGTGCTCGGGCCGAGCGCCCGCACCTTGACCGACGCTCCTCAATTGAATGAGGGCGTTGAAACAGTCCTTGGTGACCTCATTGATACGGTTCACTGCCGGTTTCTGAGTGTCCCACACCCATCGCCGGGCCGAAACCCGGCGCATTGTGCGGTCTGGAGCCCTCGATCCCCTGCACAGCGGTGCATGCACGCGCTCGTCGCGGGCGCCGACCCAAGAAAACGTCGCGCGCCCCCGTTCGATCGACCTAGGAC
>CAYGTG010000065.1:3436-9675 GCA_964352485.1 uncultured Nannocystaceae bacterium
CGACGATCGCCTGCACAGGGGTGCATGGGGTAGGAGCGCGTGCCGGTTTAGGGCACTCTTCTCCTCGGCCTGATGCGGGTTCACGTGTTCATCGACTGCGATGGCGAATCGACGCGTTCGCCGGAGTTCGCGAAGCCCGAGGTGACGCTGGGACGCCGGCCATCCAACGACGTCGTGCTGGCCGACGCCGCAGCATCGGGGGGACACGCGCGGGTGTTCGTGACCGGGAGCGCGCTGACCATTCTCGACCTCGACTCGACCAACGGGACCTTCGTCAACCAGCGACGCCTTCGCGGTCCGCATGTGCTGCAGCCCGATGACGTGGTCGAGATCGGGGACACCAAGCTTCGTTTCTCGCTGTCGGGCGTGGAGTCGACCTCCGTTGAGGCTGCGCCACAGGCACCGGGGGCGCCGCCAGTTGGGCCCAACGCAGAGGGGGACTGGCCAGCTCCGCCACCGATGATGGACGACCTCGCGCCGGGTGCCGACCGCGCCGAGCCGCAGGTCGCACTCACCGCGGCCAAGGCGGAGACTCGAGCGGCGGTGTTTCCTCGCCTGGCCCAAGCCCCGATGCCGAGCCGCGGACAGGCTTCGGGTCCGCCGCCGCAACCTCCCGCGCGGCCCCCGAGCGCTTCCATGCCGAGTGCGGGCGCGTCTTCGGCCGGGGGCTTCGAGTTTCAAGACGCAGAGCCCGAGGTGCTGATCAGCCGCGTGTTCGAGGTGGTGTGGCGCCGGGTGTCCACGGCTGTGTTGGCCGGAGAGGCTGGCGTTCGGGCCAAGGTCGGCACCGCGCTCACCGCCGCGCTCCAGGCTGCATCCGCCGTGCGGAGCCTGGGCGACGTACAAGGGCTGCACGCTCGGATGCTCGCCGAAATGGTCGACGATGGACCCATCTCCGGGCTGCTCGAAGGGCAACCCGAAGAGGTCGTGTTCATCGCTTCGACGCGGGCACGCGTCAATCGCGGGGGGCATGTCTCCGAAGGCCAGAGCCCGTTTTCATGCCCGCAAGGCCTCAACGCTTGGGTGCGTCGGGCCACCGGAGTCACGCTCTCCTCCTCGACCGTGTCCGCACGTGGCGTCTTCGGTCAGTACGCGGTCCATGCGGCGTACGAGCCCAGCGGAAGCATCGTTTCGCTGCGCAAGCGTGTTCCGGCAGGATCGGCAACCACCGAAGCGTTGGCGCGGGTTGGGGTGGCGTCGCCGGGAATGTTGGCGCTTCTCTCCGCGAGCGTCGCCTCCCGAATGAGCGTGTTGATCTGCGTCGGACCCGGCGCACGCGGGACGTGGCTGATGGCGTCACTTCTCGGCGGGGGAGCGCCCCACGAACTCCAGGTCGCGTTGCTCAGCCCCGGCTCCGATGTGACTCCTTTTCCCACGACCTCGGTGGTGATGACTCGGGTGGGTCGGCCAGGGCACTCGCTCGAAGCGGCGCTCAGCCTGGGTCCGGATCGCATCGCCGTCGAGGACGTGGAGGCGGGCGAAGCGGGAGCCGTCGCGGGCATGGTCTCTCGTTCCTGCAGCCAACTCATCGGTGTTCGCGCATCCAACAGCGGCGCGGGCCTGCTCCAGCTTCGTTCGATGTTGGCGGAAACGTCCGACCCGGCATCGGTCGGGAGCCTGACGACCCGCTCGGTGTCGCTTGCGGTCACGCTGCAGCATTTCTCGGACGGGGTTGATCGCATCACACAGATCTCCGAGCCAACGCTCGACGACTCGGGGCGCCTCGGCGTTCAGGATGTGTTCACGTTGGTGCCTGGCAGCCGCACCTGGCAGTTCACCGGCGCGCGTCCGCGTTGCTACGAGGACATCGTCCAGCGCGGCTTTCCTCTCGACCCCTCCATTTTCGCCTGAACATCATGGGCGCACGCATCCATCAGGTCATCCAGCTCATCCAGCTCGTCTCCCTCGGATTCCTCGCCACCGCGAGTGGGTGCAAGGATGACCAGCCGACGTGCGAACCCGACAGCGTCGAGTGGGGCGTCTCGCTGGTGATCGGCGCTGGCGCGCGCGTCAACCCGAACGAAGACGGGGAGCCGCTGCCGACCATGGTTCGTGTGTACCAACTTCGCGGGGAGCTCGCGGCGGAGGACGTCGACTCGGCCCAGCTGTGGGCCTCGGAGAAAGCCGATGACCTCGGAGAGGACTTCCTCTCGGTCGACGAGCTGATCCTCGCGCCTGAGACGGCAGAAAACCGGACCATCGCACTCAAGGAAGACGCGACGCACCTGATGGCCGCGGGCCTGTTTCGCGAGAGCGTGGGCACGAGCTGGTACACGCTCTACGAGATTCCGCGGCGGCACCCGGAGAATGTTTGCGCTCGGGACCCGGTGGGCAAGAACATTCCAGACCCGTGCTTCTTCGCATACCTCGACCGCAGTGAGGTGCGCGGGGGCGAAATGCCTCCATCTGGGTTCGACGCGGAAGGGGTCTCGTGCGCACCGCTCGGTCCGCCACCGAAGCCCGAGCCCAAGCGCCGCAGACTACGCGACCGGAAAAAAGACCTCGACGAAAACCTCGACGATCCGCTGCGGTCCAAGGAAATCGACGAGAAAACCCCGAAAAAACCCGGGCTTCCCAGCGGGCCGCAGACGCCATCGCGTCCCAGCGCGCCGTCCAAGAGCGACCTCCCCGGTACGCCCGCGCGCCCGGACGTGACGCCGTGAGTCGGAGACGAGTTTGAGGCACGTTCGCATCACCGTCCGGTCGACCTCCACCGGCGACACGACCGACTATCAGTTCTCGAACTCACCGGTTCGCATCGGTCGCAACCGACTCAACGACCTGGCGTTGCCGTATCCCTTCGTGTCGGGGTGGCACGCCGTCATTCGCTTCGACGACGCCAAGGCGCGTTTCTTTGATTTGGGTTCGACGAACGGCTCTTTGTACGAGGGCCGCCGGGTGGACGTTGGGCAGTCGGTACCGATCGAGCCTCGGGCGACGGTCGTGCTCGGGGACCTCGAGCTGCTGATGTCGCACGGTGCGAACACGCTCATTCCGAATCACGCTCCCTCAGGCGGAACACAGCCCAGCGGCATTCCGGCGGTGCAGGGGCAAGGTGATTGGATGCAGGCGCCCCATTCGTCCGAGTTGGCGGCGGCCGGAGAAATCGATCCCAATGCGGCGGTCGACCCGGATGGCCGACCCGCGCTCAATGCTCATCAGACGGCGCATGTGCCGATGCGCCAAATCCATGGCGCGCTCGCAGCCCTGCGCCCGCACCACGAGTCGGTTCGCAACGCACGGATCGCCTTCGAGCAAGAGCTTCGCAGCCAGCTCGCTGCGCTGCCCAACTATGCCCGCGAGCAGGCCGAGGAGTTCATCCGGCGCGAGTTCACCCGCTCGTCTCCAGCGGACGCTTTCGAGACCGCGTCATCCCCGTTCACCGACGGCTACGGGTCGGTGACGGAGTTCGCCGAGCAGATACTCCCCGAGATTCCACCACCGACGACCGAGCGCGAGATGCAGCAGTTCCTGCATCGTGTGCGGGATGTGCTCGAGATCTGCGCCAAGGGGCTGGTCGAGCTTCAGCGCGGCCAAGAGCAGTTCGGTCGAGAGATGGGGGTCAAGGCGATCAAGGAGTTCACGCCTCTACACGTCGCCCAGACCTCCAGCGAGATGCTCGGACACCTCCTGGATTTTCGGCACTCGGGACCTGAGCGTGTGGCCCAGCTCTCAGGGTTGTTTGCCGACACGATGATCCACCAAGTCGCGCTGCTCAACGGCGTTGCCGAGGGAGGACGTGCCCTGTTGGCACGGCTCGACCCCGACGAGATCGAGCGCTCGGTTCGAGGGTGGGGCAACCAAACCTCCAAGAAGTGGGAACAGTTTGTGGCCTTGTATCGGAGCGTCATGGCGGAAGACCGCGTGATGACCGAGATGCTGTTCGGTCCCGAGTTCGCCAAGGCGTATGCCGAGGTTGGCGGCGAGCAGTCCCCACCGTCCCCTCCTGCTCATGACCCATCGCAAGACCCCCATGCCTAAGCAGGCTTCGCTCGTTCGCTCCGTCTCGCTGATGCTCGGCGTTGGGATGCTGGTCGGCATCGCCGCGTCGGCCGGCTGCAAGCCCAAGCGAACGCGAGTTCCGTCCCTTTGCTCGTTCGATGGCCTCAGCGAGGAAGAGCGCGAGGGGCAGGCACTTGCGCCCATCACCTGGCTGACGTTGACCTCCCCCTCCGTCGACCGCCAGTCGATGCTGCGCACCGGTCCGTTGATGAACGCGTGTGGGCAGGTCATTCCCCCGGCCTTCTCGGAGGGGTTCGATTGTCCGGGCTTCGAGCCCGCTGGGGAGCGCGTTTCCTCGGACCTTGTCGAGGAGACCGACCTGATCATGAACTCGGCCGGTGAGGACCGAATGATGCTGTGGGCGGCAACCGATGAGCTGACCTCCGGTGAGGTCGAAGGCGCCGCCGCGCTCGCGCTTTGGACCGATAAATCGGTCGAAGTCCATGCGGCGGGCATGCTTCGCGGCTATCGGAGGGGTGCCGCGGTCCGCCTGCACTCGATCGGCGCGACTCCGGTGCTGGTGCTGCAGAGCGACCGTTGTGACGCTGAAGGGTCGTGCGTGGGCGTCTCGCAGGTGGTTCCGATCATCAACAAACGACTGGCGGAATTCCCTCTTTGGGAGTCGGAGCGAGGATGCATCGGGCGGGCTCAGTTCATTCTGGAGAAACGTGAGACCCGAAACCTCGGCAACGGGACGATCCGGAGCTTCGTGCTCACCCGGAGCCTGGAGTTGGACGACGAGGGGGTGTTCGTGACCGACTTGCTGCGGATGGACGATCTTCGAGAGAGCGAGCCGGACGCCGAGCCCACGCCGTATCGCAAGGTGTCAGCGCGCCGCCCTCTGCTGATCGAGGGCGAGCGCTTTGTCATTGAAGACGAGGACCTGTGGGAGCGAGTGCTCCGCGACCACGGTCAGGTCGTCGGTACCTCCAGCGAATAAGCGCCCTGACCGAAACAATCTTGCCAACAGGTGCAGTGCGGCACCTGTTGGCAAGATTGTTTCGACCAGGGCCCTTATTCGCCTGCTAGAACTTCACGCGCTGGGTCTGGCCGAAGCGGTCGGCGCCACTGAAGCGCGCGTGGGCGGAGACCGCTCGTGCGACACAGCGACCCACAGAGGTGACGTTGTGGGGGGATTGGACCTTCACGTTCGCTGCCCGGCCGTTGCTCACGTCGAAGCTGACGTTGAATGCGGTGCCTGAGAGTGCTCCGTGTTCGGAACCGCAGGATGCGATCGCCTTCTTGGCCTTGCCGAAGCCGCGGCGCACCGGGTCCCCCTTGGCCTTGCGGGGTTTGGTGGAGCTTCGTCGCCGTGGACGTTCGACCGGACGCTCCTGGGGTTCGGGCTCGGGCTCGGGCTCGGCCACCCGACGATCAGGTTCGGGGTCGGGGCGGCGTGGGGGCACACGCGGCTCGTCGTTGTCCTTCACGTTTGCCGAAGGCGCGGCGGGACCTTCGTTGTCGATGAGGTCCTCGTCGTAGGGCTCGAAGTCGTCATCGGCCAGACCGGGCTTGGTCTTGGTCTTGGTCTTGCTCAGAGGAAGAGGGTCGAGGCCCTCGGCGACGACCGTGGGGTAGACATCCTCATCGCCCGATTCGGCGTCGCCTCCGAAGACGGCCCACGCGGCGACACTGACTCCGATCAGCAGCACTGCCGCGAGAATGACCGCAAAGACCGCCCGGTTGCGCGACGGAGCACGCTGCGGAAGGCGCAGAGCAAACTCTTCGGTGGAGTTCTGCTCGGGTCCGCGGTTGTGGTTGCCCGTCGCGGGATTGGGGGCCCAGTTGACCGGCGGAAGGGTCTGGTGCTCGTGGGGTTTGGACCCGGTGTTCGAGGGCGCGAACGAACCCCCAGGCAGCACGGGCGCAGCGCGACCGTCGCCAAGCCCGCCGGCGCTGTTGGTCGTCGAGGCAAAGAACGCTCCATCGCCTGGGCGCGTTTGGTGGCCCGCAGCGGGCTCAGGCGGCGCCTCCATGCTCTGAAATACAGGCGCAAAATCCTGCATCGGTGGAGGCATGGGCTCGTGCCGGGGCGCCGGGGATCCTGCGACCGGCATGTGCGCCGCGATGACGGTACTTCGGCGGGGTGGGGTGCCGGCCCCCGCCACGACCACTCGGGCGGCGGTGCGGCCACGCAACACAGGCGTTGGAACCCCGGCAAAGTCCGGCCGCGGGCGAATCATCGTGGCGTCGACGGGTTCCGGTGCCGGGGCGCCTGCGGTCGCGCCCTCGCGTGC
>CAYGTG010000065.1:9685-15544 GCA_964352485.1 uncultured Nannocystaceae bacterium
CGGCTCACGCCTGCAGAGCTCACTCGCAAACGGCGCGCCCTCGCGTGCCACGCGTCCCTGCTCCGCGTCCCAGATCATCGTGTGGTCGACGTCGTCGAAGCTGTCCTGCTGGACCGCCCCCAAACCGTCGCCCAAGCCAACCCCCAGACGAGTGGCGTCTTCCATCGAAGCTGCGTTGATCGCCGCTTCGAACTCGGCCATGTCGTGAAAGCGGTTGGCTGGGTCCTTCTCGAGCGCGCGCATGACCAGCGCCTCGACGACTTCGGGGATTTGAGCTTTCGGCGCAACCTCGCGAAGCTTGGGAATCGGGTCGGAGACGTGGCAACGCACGACCTCCATGTAGTTGTCGCTCTCGAACGGGGCGCGCCCTGCGAGCAGCTCGTAGAGCACCACGCCCGTCGCGTAGATATCGGAGCGCCCGTCAACCTCTTTGCCCGCGGCCTGCTCGGGCGACATGTACCGCGCCGTGCCAAAGACCGAGTTGGGCTTTGTTTGCGGCCGGGCCGTGTTGCCCGTGTGCTTGGCGATGCCGAAGTCGAGCAGCTTGACCAGCAGGGAGCCGTCCGGGCTACGGGTCAGGAAGATGTTGGCGGGCTTGAGGTCGCGATAGACGACGCCCTGCTCATGCGTCGCTCGCAAACCGCGAACGACCTGAAGGATGATGGCTTGAGCCGAGATCCACGGAAGCGATCCATACCGGTGCATCATCCCGGTGAGCTCCTCCCCAACGAGGTGCTCCATCACGAAGTAGACGAGGCCATTGGAGGCCCGCCCAAAGTCGGTGACGTCGACGACGTTGGGGTGGTGGATCGACGAGGCTGCCTGGGCTTCTTGCAGGAAGCGCTCGACGTTGGCTGGCTCCTGCATCAGCTCTTCGCGCAGCACCTTGATGGCGACCTTGCGCTTGAGCGTGACGTGCTCGGCCAGGAACACGTGTCCCATGCCGCCTTCGCCGATCATCTCGAGGACGTGGTAGCGGCCCTCGAGCGTGGTGCCCGGCAGACTACGCATCAGACCCCCGCTCCCCGGAGGAACGGAACGTCAATGCGTGCCCCTCCGCGAAAAAGGCGCACTGCCCCGTCTGCCGCAGAAGCTCCCGAGCTCCCTCCCTCATACGTGTAGAAGGATGTGGGACAACTCGCACGGTTGCAAACTCGCGGCGTGGATCGAGCCGACACGTGTGCTTGGGTACGCTTCACGGAGCCAATTCGATCGGTGCGCCCGGCCCGAGCGCCTCGTGCGCGACTTCGCGAGGCTTCCGGCGGGGCTTGAAGGCCTCCTGGGGGCTGCAGACACCGTTTCGTAGGCAGAGGCTCAGTTCCCAGTCTCGGGGTCTCTCTGCCTCCGGGTCCGGCGCTTGTTGGTGCGCTTGACCTCGAGGAAGACGGTCTTGGGTCGCTTCTTCCGCTTGCGCTCGAGTCGGTAGACCGGGTTCGCATCGGACAGGGCGCGGATCTTGCCCAACTTGAGCTCATGTCGCTTGAGCTTGAAGGTGCGGTACACCGACGACTTGTCGTAGTTCTCGCGGACCGGCAGGTCGACGAAGCGATAGCGTCCGTCCTCTGTCTGCACGAAACCGTACGCACACTGGATCTCGCGGCAGCTGCGGCTGAAGGAGATCCACAGCCGGCGGGCGCCATTGCGAAGGTCCTCGGCGACGATCAGCCCGACCAAGTTGCGACCCACCGGGCGGTCGAGGATGCTGTTTTCCGAGTCGTCGCGGATGCGTCGGTCGACGCGTTTTTGGCGGAGATCGTTCCGCTCGTAGACCGGAATCATTCGATTGCTGACGTAGACGCCCAGGTCCTGGAACTTGTCCTGGGACCGAGCGTCGTTGAGCGCGGCGTCACCCAAAATGCGTCGGGTTGTGCAGCCGGACAAAAGGCAGCACAGCGAGACGAACAATACCGCGACGAGGGCTCTCACCGAGGGGCGAGGGTTGCGGAAAACCCCATTGAGGTCAACCGCCCGCGCAGAGGAACGCGGCAAGCCTGCTAAGATTCGGCCGCGGCGGCCTTCGCCGGCGCCGCCCCCGACCCCCCAATGATCTGCGTCGTGATCGCATCGCTGGAGAACGGCCGCGGCCGCGTCGAGCGGGCCGAGGGAGTCATCGTGGTCGGACGGGATCCCCGATCGAGCATCGTCCTCGATGAACGGGGCGTTTCCGGGTCCCACTGCCGCCTCAGCCCGATGCCGGAGCTTCCCGGCGCATACCTGCTCGAGGATCTCGCGAGCACGTACGGCACCTTCGTCAACAGCGCGCGGGTGGCCCGACCGGTCGTGGTCTCGGGACGTGACGTGATCTCGGTCGGCGGGAGCATGCTGATGCTCGCGCCGCCGGGCCAAGAGCAAAACGCGATCGCGAGGCTTTCGGCGATGGCCTCGCCCTCGCCCGAGCCCGAGGTGGCACCCGCTGCGGTCGCGCCAGGGCCGACCCCTCAGCTGGGTGCTTTCAACGCCGCCGCGCCGTGGATGCAGCAGTTCGAGCACTTCGACGGGTTGGCGCGCAGCTGGCAGGACTCCGGACGGCGGAAAGGGAAGCTCTTGCGGGGTTCGGTTGTGCGGATCGCCGAGCAGTGGCTGGCGGCGGGAATCAACCAGAGCCCCACGCCGGGCGCGCTGCACCGCGACTTCGTCGAGCAGAGTCGCAACGGGCGGCTGTTTCGGCTGCAGATGCTGGTGCTGTTGGTCGTCGTTGGCGTGCTCGTCGTGGGGGGCGGGTTGGCGGCGTTTGCGTTCCGGGTCGAGCTCCAAGAGGCGTGGGACGGAGGCGGCACGTTCGAGGATCCAGAAGGCCCAGACCGACCCATCGAACGCACCGAGGCCAATCCGGTCGAGCTGGCCGCACTCATCTCAGCCGTGCAGGCCCAGGCCACCTCCACCCGCCGGCTTCTGCTGGTGAGCGCAGTCGCGGAGGTGGCTCGCAGCCAGGGGCGCCCGCTGCTGTCGGACGAGGTTTGGGACCTTCAGCGGTCCGCTCATGGCACGCTTGCGCAGGAGCGCGAGACCGTCCTGCGCGGTCACCTTGGCGTGATCACCGACGTCGAGTTCTCTCCGGATGGGAGTCGGGTCGCCAGCGCCAGCGAGGACGGCAGTGCCCGGATCTGGGACTTCTCTGCGCCATCCCCCGGCCGCGTTTCGACGCTGCGTGGGCATATCGGTGCGGTGAACGTGCTCGCGTTTTCCCCAGACGGCACGCGCCTGGTCACCGGTGGGGACAAGGGGAAGATCCTGCTGTGGGACGCCACCGCTCCCCAGCCAGTGGGAGTTCTGCTTCAGCACCACACGTCTCGAGTTCTGTCGCTCGCATGGCATCCGGACGGCGCGCGTCTGGCCTCGGGAGACGAGACCGGGGTGCTGGCGGTCTGGGACGTCAACGCTCCCGAGCGTCCACTTTCGACGCGCGCTGCCCATGAAGGAGGGGTCACCAGCTTGCTCTTCGACTCCGCAGATCCGCCGTCGTTGTGGTCCGGAAGTGACGACCGAGCGGCACGCCAGTGGGCACTGCGAGACGACGGTTCCCTCGCGCGCGCCCGCACCCTCGGCGAGCACCTCGGCGGGG
Source organism: uncultured Nannocystaceae bacterium (assembly GCA_964352485.1). Taxonomy (GTDB): domain Bacteria; phylum Myxococcota_A; class Polyangia; order Nannocystales; family Nannocystaceae; genus CAJXVA01. Next base: position 13,248 of record CAYGTG010000065.1, read on the forward strand.
TGACGTCTTTGGCGGTCTCCGACGATGGTCGTTGGGCAGCGACCGCGACATCGGCCGGGGAGGTGTTCCTGTGGCCCCGAGCGACCCGGCGTGGCCGAGGAAAGAGAAAGAAGAAGTCAGGGCCACTTCCTGCGCTTCCGCTGCTCGGGCACTCGGGCATCGTCCCGACCGTCGCCTTTACTCCGGATGGACACTGGTTGATCACGGCCGGGGGTTCGGGCCTGCGGATGTGGGATCTGCAGGCCAAAGATCCGAGCATTGCGAGCGTGGTGCTTCCCGGTCACTCGGGCGAGGTCACCCAGATGGTGCTGGCGGCGGGAAACCGGGCCGTGACCGGGGCGACCGACAACACGCTGAGAGTCTGGGATCTCGAGAAGTCCCAGACGGTGATCTCTTCGGCCGTGCTCGATGGGCACCTCGCCAGCGTTCGAGCCGTGGCCGTGTCGAGGGATGGACTCCGGGTCGCCTCCGGGAGCGAAGACAACACGGTGCGGGTGTGGGATGCGTTCGGGGCATCCGCAGGCCGCGGCGGCGCGATTCTTCGCGTGGGTGCCACGGCGGTCCAGGATTTTGGAGTCTCGAACTCGGACAACGTTCTCGGGCTCTCGACGGCTGAGGTCAAGGTTTGGACGCTTGCCGATCGCAATCGATGGCGCGTTCCCGTGATTCTCGAGGGGGCCTCTGGCCTGCTCAAGGCCGGGGCGATCGACGCAGAGGGCACGTTCGCCGCCGCTGGGACGGAGGCGGGCCCGATCTACGTCTGGTCGCTGTCCGAGCCGACGCGGGCCCCCACGGTTCTCGAGGGGCACACCGGGCCGGTCAACGGCCTGTCCTTTCTACCGGATGGCCGACTCGTCTCGATCAGCAGCGACCGCAGCGTGCGTGTATGGGATGTCCGAGCGCCCGAGGCCGTGACCCCTTGGACCGGTCACTCCGACGAGATCGTGGCGCTGGCGGTGTCTCCTGTGGGCGACGTCGTCTTCACCGGAGGGCTCGACGGCATGCTGCTGCGGTGGAGCGTGGCCGACGGCACGTCCATTGCCATGCCCGGGCATGAAGGAGAGATCTTGGATGTCCAGGTTTCGTCGGACGGCACCCGCGTCGCGTCTGGAAGCGCGGACTTCAAGGCCCATGTGTGGGATGCGAGCACTGGGAAGCTCTTGCACGAGATGCGGGGGCACAAGGAGAAGGTCTACTCGGTGGCGTTCGGCCGCAGCAAGAAGCTCGCAACCGGTGGCGCGGACGGCCGAGTTTTGCTGTGGGACCTGACCTCCGAGCAGCCGCACGAGTCGCCGCAAGCCTTGCTCGGCCACGAGCAGTCCGTGACCGCGCTCGTGTTCACGCGAGATCTCGAGGTCTTGGCCAGCGGGAGCAATGACAAGACCGTGCGGCTGTGGCGGGTGGATACCGGGCGCGAACTCGTGCTCCCCGGTCACGATCAGGTCGTCGCTGGGCTGAAGCTCACCCAAGATGGCGCGCACTTGGTCTCTCGAGGATTCGACGGGACGCTGCGGGTTTGGCCGCTCGCGCATACCAGCTTCATCCGCACCATCTGCGACGTCGTCGGACAGTCGCTGCCCGAAGGTGAAGCCGCCGCCGCGCTGGGCGTCCCGGTCAAGGATCCCTGCTTGTAGAGTTTTCCTCACCACCTCGGCGAGGGCGCAGGGAGCTCCGCGCCCGCAGCGGGGGAAGCCGAGACGTTCCCCTCAGGACGAGCCCGCTACTCGTCGTCGCCCAGGCCACGAATGCTGTTGTTGCGGCAATCCTGATCGGTGGGAGCGCACTTGAATCGAACGTGGATGTGCCCGACGTGCCCCGCCGAGTGCGAGACGATCGCGCCTCCGGCACCGCGTCCACGCGGCCACTGAATCTGGTCGAGCTCCTCCGGCGTCGCACCCATTTCGACCGCGGCGCGGTGGAGCTTCTCGTGCAGGGGGTAGTCGAGGAAGATCTTGATCACCTCGCCCGTCTCCATCAGCGCCCGAACGAGTCCCCACGTCGCGTACCAGTCGACCTCGCTGGACCGGGGCTTTCGCTCCTTCTCCTTTCCAGTGCCGAGGTATTTGTGCTTGTAGACGCCCTTGAGGGTCGGCATCCAGATGTCGATGTCGCGACCGGCCTGGTGAGACTTGTGCGGCGGAAACTTGCCGCCGTTGCGGCGGGACATGTCCGCGAGCACGAGCTCGTGCTCGAAGGTGAGGTCTTGGCGAAATCGGGTGACGGCCTTGAGCAGCGTCTCAATGGTGTGGCTCGAGCCCCACATGATGTTCTTGTATCGCCGGACGTACAGGGGGCTG
>CAYGTG010000066.1:0-8384 GCA_964352485.1 uncultured Nannocystaceae bacterium
CTGCTGGTCCGCCTCGTGCGGCGGCTCAATAAGGGAGCCGACGGCGGCGAAACCTCAGGCGCCGCGCCGGGGTCGGAGTCTTGACCGTGTATTCGTCTCGTTCTCCTTGGGCTCACGTGGCTGCGCTTTTCCCGCCGGCGCTGGGGTTAATGGCGTTTGGTCTGATGTTTGGGCTGGTCGGAGCGCCATTGGCGCATGCCCACGCGAACGTCGACTCCGGGCCTGTCACCTCGGAGTTGCTCTCGATCGCAGGCGACTCGATGGGGCAGCTGCTGTGTCTGGAGGGAGGTCTCAAGGGCGGGCTCGACTGGCTCAGCGTGGGGCTCGATTGGGAGGGCGCGTCCGCATCGTCCACGCGCGCGGCTCCTCGTGGGCTTCCGGTACTCGGGCTTGGGCTGTTGGGCCTGGCGGCAGTGGTCGTCCTGGCCCTGGGCCGAATGCGACTCGCCAACGAGCACAAGCGTCTGGACGTCGCTCAAAAACTCATCGAGCAGGGCATGGAGCCGCCGGCGAGCTTGTTGGCCAACCCAGTTCGCAATGACCTGCGTAAGGGGATCGTGCTGCTGTTCGCTGGAGGAGGATTATTGGCTGCCGGGTTGCTGACCGCCGATCGAGGGATGGCGGCGGGCGCCCTGGTGCCCGAGTTCATTGGCGCCGGGTATCTGGTGAGCTACTGGCTCGCGGCGCGGGCAACACGGGGTGAGGCATGAGCGCCGCCGGACTGCTCACGCGCCCGGTCGTCGCCGGTCTCGGAGCGGCCGGGGTCCCGCTCGACGCCGCCGAGGAATCCAGCCTGGTCTCGGCGGCTTGCGCGGGCGACAAGCCGGCGTTTGCCGAGCTCGTCCGTCGCAACCAGGGGCGGGTGCGGGGCCTGTTGATGCGGCTGGCCAAGGATCGGGTGCTTGCGGACGACCTGGCCCAAGAGGTGTTCCTGCGGGCCTTCCGGGGCCTGGTGGGGTTTCAGCAGCGCTCCGCCTTCGGCACCTGGCTGTACCGGATCGCCTACAACGTCTACCTCAACAACCGAACTCGGGTGCGCCGGTTCTGTGAGCTGCCCGAGGACTACGTGGCTGCTGCGATCGCTCCCGAGAACGCGATGAGTGCTCCGCGCTCCGATCTGCGCCGCGACCTCTCGGCGGCCATCGAGACCCTGCCGGAGCGGTACCGGGCGGTGGTGGTGCTCTACTACCTCGAAGAGGTCAGCTACCCGGAGATCGCGGACATCCTCAGCGTTCCGCTGGGCACCGTGAAGACGCACCTGCACCGGGCTAAGAAACTGCTGCGGGAGCAAATGAGCGCTCCATGACTCCGGGCACGACCGGACCAGGAGCGCAGGAGCGGCGGCTCGATGCGCTGCTGTCCGAACTCGATGCGGACGACAGCTCGGGGTTCGACACCCGCCCCGGAGCGGACGCGTTCTTCACGGCTCGGGTTCTCCAGGCGCTGCCGGAGCCGCTGCGTTGGACCGGGGCTTCGCCGTTGATGCGTGCGGTCACGCTTCTGGCGTTTCACGTGGCGGCGGGTGTTGTCGGGGTGATCGTCTATCGCTGGGCATCGCCGCGCCTGCTCGACGTGGCGGCATCCCGGGCTGCAGAAGCGGCCTCTCCGTGGGCTGCGAGCCTGTCGCTTTCGCCGGGTGGGAGTGATTCGGCGGCACCCGCGGCGGCGGCAACGGTGGTGGTGGTAGGACTCGTCGCCTTCTGGGCCACGAGGTCGCATACTCGCGCCACGTGACCGCGACCGTCCCCACACAGCCGATCCGCCATCCCGCGTTCGACGGTGTCCCGCAGGCGCTGTGGGACGACTGGCGGTGGCAGATGCGATCCCGCGTGACGAGCATGGGAGCCCTGTCCGATCTGATCGAGTTGACCGACGATGAGCGCCAGGGCATCGAGGGACGAAGCGGAGCCTTTGGGTTCGCGATCACGCCGTACTACCTGTCGTTGATCGGTCCGCCGGGCTGTCCGGTCCGAGCCCAGGCCGTGCCCCACGTCCACGAGCTTGTCACCACGCCTTGGGACCTCGCCGACCCACTGGCCGAGGACGCGCACGCGGTGACGCCGATCCTCACCCATCGCTACCCGGATCGCGGCCTGCTGTACGTCACGCACAACTGTCCGGTCTACTGCCGTCACTGCACCCGGCAGCGCAAGGTCGGCGATGTCGCCAGCGCGCCGTCCCGCGAGATGTTCGAGGCCTCCTACGCGTACCTCGAGCGCACGCCGGCGGTGAAGGACGTGCTCATCTCCGGCGGCGACCCGCTCAGTCTCAGCGACGGCAAGCTGGCCGAGATCTGCGCCCGGCTGCGCTCGATTCCCTCCATCGAAGTCCTGCGCCTGTGCACGCGCAACCCGGTGACGTTGCCGCACCGAATCACGGATGCGCTGCTCGAAGCGCTGCGGCCCCACCACCCGATCTTCGTTCACACCCACTTCAACCATCCCGCGGAGTGCACGCCCGAAGCCGGGGCCGCGCTCGTTCGGTTGGCGGATGCCGGGTTCAACGTCGGCAACCAGATGGTGCTGCTGCGGGGGATCAACGACGATGCCGAGACGGTCGAGGTGCTCAATCGATGGCTCGTGCGCCATCGCTGCCGGCCCTACTACATGCTGCAGTGCGATCCGGTGGGCGGGACGGCGCACATGCGGACCTCGGTGGACACCGGGGTCGAGATCCTCGATGCGATGCGCGGGAGGGTCAGCGGACTGGCGATCCCCCAGCTGGTCGTGGACTTGCCCGGTGGAGGGGGCAAAGTGACCCTCACGCCCGAGCGCTTGGTGCGGCGCGATGGCAACAAGCGCGTGTACCGCGACGTGCGCGGACGAGAGTTCACGTACGTCGATGAACCTCTGTGATTCCGGTCATTTGCTCAGACACCAAGACCTGGTTGCATAGTGCTCCGAGCGGGCCGTCTAACCGAGACGACCGCCTTCGGGCGACCCACCCCTCCGAACTCGAGCCGTTTCATGATCTCCTCCACACTTCCCCGCCGATTCGCTGCCCTGTGTCTCACCGCGGTCGTGGCCACACCAGCCCTCGCCGCTGCACAGGAGCCCGCGCCCGCCAAGGCAGGCATCAACTTCCTCGTCCTTCGGGAGAACGCGACGGGCTCTGCGAGCGCCGCGCAGGGCTATATCGATGATCTCGTGGCCGCCATCGCGCGGACGGTCGGTTGGGAGACCGCCTCGGGCAAGTACATCACCCGTCGCAGCACCGCGCAGACGTATATCTCCGAGCACAAGCCGCAGTTCGGCATCATCTCTTTGTCCGCCTACCTCGCGCTCGAGGGCAAGTACGACCTCTCTGTGCTCGGAAAAGCCGACATCCAAAGCGGCGGTGGCCACCAGTTCTTTGTCGTCTCCAAGGACCAGCTCTCCTTGGCGGGCTGCAAAGCCAAGAGCCTGGGCACCAATCACAGTGACGCGACCTTCATCGACAAGGTGGTCTCCGGGGACGATTTCGACCTCTCGGAGTTCACGGTCGAAGACACGCGCCGACCGGTCAAGACCCTCAAGTCTGTGATCGAGGGCGATGTGGCGTGTGCGCTCATCGATGACGCGCAGCTCATGGAACTCCAGCACCTCGACGGCGGGCTCGAGGTCCACCCCGTGTGGTCCTCGGCTGCTCTTCCGCCGATGGTTGTCGTCGCGTTCCCCGGGGCTGATGCCCAAGCGCGCAAGGGGCTGACCTCGGCGCTGAGCAGCGTCTGCGCGGGGGAGGGGAAGGCCGCGTGCGAAGCCACGTCGATCAAGCTCGAGACCGCCGCCGAGACCGCAGTGGCCGAGTACAAAAAAGCCTACGGCAGCTGAGTTCGCTGCGGCTTCTTGGGTGTCTCGCTTCGGTGGCCGCATTCTCGGCGTTTTGGCAGACTCCGGTCGTGGTCTTCCGCCCGCTTCTCGTTCTGACGCTCGGCGCATGCGCGCTCATGGCATGCACGCCCGCACCTGCGACCGTCACCCCCACCGGCGATGGCACTTCGGAGCCCGCGGAGCCCGTGGACGCGCGGGCCATCCTCGTGTCGCTCGAGAACGATATCGAGGCGGGCAAGGCTACTGAGGCGGATCGCGAGCGCGCGTACGACACGGTGGTCGCGGCCGCCGACGATGGCTCGGCGGACTATGCGTTTGCACGGGCTGCATTGGCCGGCCGGCTCGCGGAGTTGCGCGGGGTCGGGGCCGGGAAGCTCGTCACCGAAGCGGAGTCGTTCGCTCGGCTCGCGCTGCAGCGGGAGCCCGAATACGACGAGGGGGCCGCGACGCGAATGCTGGGCACGCTGTACGTGATGGCACCAGGCCGGCTGGTCGAACACGGGGACGCCGAGGACGGACTGACCCTGCTCGAAGATCTCGTGGCTGCGCGGGCTGAGGACCCCCGCAACCATCTGCGGCTGGCCGAGGCCTATATCGCGTTGGATGACCCGGACCCCGCGCGCGAGTTCTTGTGTTTTGCGCAGGCGCATCGGGATGGCCTCCGGCGAGACGACCAGAAACTACTCGACACCCTCAGCGCGACGTTCGGCGGGAAAGATGGGCTCGGATGCGGTTGAAGAGCATCGTGCTCGCGCTGGTGGTTGTGGCCGGCTGTCACCACCGGCTGCCGCGGCTCAGCGCCCAGGGCAGGCATGCCGAGGTGATCGAGCGGGCCGAGGACTCTCGCTTTCGCCCCAAGAAGAAAGCCGCGCGAGCGTACGCCTCGTCCTTGCACGCGATGGGGCGCGAGAGCCAAGCGCTCGACACCCTGCTGCTCGACTATCGACGTGGGGGCGAGGTGGCGTCGCTCATCGCGTTGGCCGACCTCGAGCGGACCATCGGGTGGCGCGGCTTGGCTGCACATCACTATGCCCGCGCGCTCACCCATGATCGCAACGCGCTCGACGGTCGAAGCGAGGTCTGTGATCTCTTTCGTGAGCGCGCACGCGCGTACCTGCAAGCCCACGAAGGTGAGGCCGCCGACCTCGACATGCGGCGCGTGATGGCGCTTTGCAATGGGGGACAGCCCGGCGACGCCGAACTTGCTGCGGCTGCCGACGCGTCCGCGCAGGCCTTGGTCAACGCGCGCATCGAGAGCGGACGCTGCCCGCTGCCATGCACGCCCCAGCAGCGGCGCGACGCACTGGCGCCTGCGCTCGAGGCCGCGCGAGCCTCCTCTGCGAGGGCGGTGGCACGGCTGGCCGCCGAACAAGCGCGCGAACTCCCCGCGGACGTCGTCGTGGAGTTGTTGCAGGCCGAGGCCCGCGGGGCGCTGGGCGTTGCGCTGCTCGCGGATGACACCTTGCGAGATTGGGTCGGTGCGAAGACTTGGTCTGACCTCGCGCCCTCGGTGATGTCGGCTCCCGGACCTGTCGCCGCATATGCGCAGCTGCGCCTGTCGAGCGTTGTGCGGGACATGCCGCGCGCACAGGGGCCCACGGGGGCGCGGGAGCTGGATCGCTGGGCTGAGCAGGCGCTGCGAATCCCCGACGTGGCGGGCTGGCGGATCTACGCCGCCCAAGGGGACGTCGCAACCGCGGAACTCACGCTCGCGTCGCGATGGAGGCCAGCCAAGCGCACCCCGGAGCCTGGTGCCCCGGAGCCAGCCCGGGTCGAGCATTGGTCACAACGGCTGGTGATCGACGCGGGGACTCTGGAGGCGGCTCTCATCGCGGCACGGCTGCGCAACGCGGCGGGCAAACACGACCTCGCGCTGCGGCTCACCCACCGCGCGCTGCAGGCGGGCATGAACCTCTCGGACGCCGATCGCCTGGCGAGGGACTTGACGGTCGAGGCGATCGGCTGGGGCCGACCGTGGCACGCACTCGCGCTGCTGGATGCAGGTGCGGTCGAGGACCCCGTGTCCTTGCGGGCTGCAGCGGCGAGCGCCATCGTGCTGGGACGGGCGATGTGCGACGGATCCTGTCGCGAGGATGAAGACCTCGGCGTGGTCACGCGCGTCATGGGGGAGGCCTGGGTCGATTCGACCCGCGCCGCGTTGCTCGACTGGTCGCTGGCCCGCCGCACCCGGCCCGCGCCGATGGGGGGGTGTCCAACCCTCGCCGAGTTGACCGAGCCAGACGCTCCAGGGCCGCTCGCCGACGCGATTCGGGCGGCGCAGGCCGATCTGCATGGCCCGGGCGTTGGGGAGACCCTCGCCGGGGCCATTGCATCCGACCTTCGCAGCTGGTGCGCCGCCTCGATCGTCCTGCCTGCGATGCTCGCCGGCGAGCATCGACTCGCTGCGCAACGGCTCTCGGACGCGCTGTCGCACGTCCCGGAGATGAACGCGTCCGCCGACCTGGCGACCCAGGCGAAGCTGGCGCTCGTGGCGGGACAGTCCGCCCGCGCCACACTGCTGGCGATCGCTGCGGCCGGCGAGGCCGCAGCGCCTCGCGTGATGTGGCTCGATATGGCCGACTTTGCCGCGTCGGCCGCAGACCGCGAGTTGGAGCTTCGCTCCCTGCGAGAGGCGCTGCTCGTGACGCCGGGTCTGCACGATCGAGCCCTTCACCGCCGCATGCTCCTGGTCGCGCTGCGGGATGTCGATGTCTCCTGGGGGCAGAACCTCTACGGTGGCGAAGGGGCCACGCGAGGTCACGTTGCGGACTACTTGGACCCCGTCCCACGTCCGCAGCGATGGCGTGAAGAACACGCCCTGCTGCGCGCGGTCGAAGCGGATGGCCTGGCGACATCGCTGGACCCTGCGGCACGGCAACGGCTCATCGCGGCCCTGGGGGGTGAGCCGTCCTTGTCGCTCTCGCACCCGCGCGAGCTCGCACTCCTGCAGGCGGACGCGTCGGCGCCCCCCGACAGCCCGCTCGCGGACCTGGGCATGGGGGACGCCGCGGGTTCGGGCCGGCTGACGTCCGTCCCGGCGCTGCTTTCGGCGCTGGCAGACCCACGAGACTTCGAAGCGACACGGATGGCGCTGGCGAGCGCGGCACGGGACTGGTCCGTTCGCCGGAAGATGGCGATCTCCTTGTTGGTGCTCGGTGGTTCCCACGCCCACGCTGTAGGGTGGACACAGCTCGCGGCGATGGCCGCCGAGTCCAAGACGGCCCAGCTCAAGGCGCTGCGCGATCTGGTGGTGCAGCGTCCCGCAGGCCTCGTCCCGATGTGGGGACGCTGGGCACCTGTCACCCCTGGCGTCGTCCTCGAGGGACAGAACAACCTCGTGCGGGTCGTTCTGGGTCTCGACCTCGAACCGTCGCTCGTGGCACCGTAGGCGGGTGTCCGTCGCGAAGCGCGAACCGTCGAGTCGTAGGGCTCGGGTGATCGCGGCCGCGGCCGTCGTGCTGTCCTTGGTGTGCTCGTTGTTGGGCGCCGCGGCGTCCCTCGAGGGTGCTGGGCAGGAACGGGCACAACGCTTGGTCGAGCAGCTCGTCCGCCTTGCTGCGTTGGAGTCCGAGGAGGGCACGGATCCGCGAAGGAAGCTCCCGGTCCGGGTGAACCAGGAAGGCGGGCCGCTGTGGGTGAGCTCCGCGGTGGAGGCGGCCGTGGCCGAGCAGCCGTCCTTGATCCTCTCCGACGATGGTATCGGCATCGTTCGAGTGGAGGTCCTCTCCGATGACACGCACCTCGCGTTGCGGGGTGGGCTGTATCGTCAGGGTTGGAACCTTCGCAGCGAACACCCGCTCCAAGTCCGGGTGAAACCGTGGGTGCCGATGCTGTCCCTCGCGCTGGGCTTGCTCGTCATGACCCTCTCGCGGCGGATGGGCGTGGGGTTCGCCGTCGCAGGCGTCGCCGCTGAGGTGATCGACGCCGCACTGGATTGGCCCGCCGGGTTCCTCGCGATTCCATGGCAGGCACAGGTTCGCGACGGCCCGGTTGGGAGCGCGGTGATCGACCTCGCGTTGGGGCTCCCCGAATCCGCCGTCGCGGTTGGAGCGGGGGTGGTGACCCTTTGCACCGTCTTGGTGGCGTTCGACCATCGACGCTCCAGCGGCAAGGGCGGCGCGATGATGGCGGCCGGGTTGCTTGGGGTGCTTGGCCTCTTGGTTTGGGCTGAGGCGGCCGCGCGCTGCGGCATGGGTCCGTGGATCGGCACGGCAGCCGGCGCTGCATCGAGCCTGGCGATGGCCCTGGCGTGGGGCCAACAGGGGCGTACCCTGCGTCGGACATGAGACGAACCCTCGTCACCGTGATGCTCGCCCTCCATGTCGCGGGCTGCCTCGCGGGCTGCGGCGCGGGCTGCGGCGCGGGCTGCGGAGATGATATCGACGACGCTCCCGCGGCGGCCACGGTCGAGCCTGCGCCGGTGCTCCCGGATGCGCCGGTCGCTTCGGTCGCGGGGACCGACCTGTGGCTGGATCTGCTTTCTCAGCGACCCAGCGCGACCGTGTCGCGGTTTGGTGCGCTCGAGATCGACCTGGGGGCCAAGACCTCCGCCACGCAGCTTTCGCTGGGCTCTCG
>CAYGTG010000066.1:8394-11408 GCA_964352485.1 uncultured Nannocystaceae bacterium
AGGACAAGTGGGCAAGGCGGACCTTCTCGCTTCCCGCCGAGTCGATCCACCCTGGCGAGAATCGGGTGCGCCTGTTCTTCCGAAAGACCGACGCCGAGCATGAGGACGTCGCTGCGGCGGTCTCACAGGTCGTCGTGGGCACACACGAGCGCATCAAGTCTCCCCCGCCGCTTGCCCAGCGCCGGGATGCGATCACGGTCAGCGCGCCGAAGGGCGCGGCCGCCGACCCTCTGAGCGTCCGCGCCTCTCGAGATGCCGGGGGCGTTGTTGTCGCCGAGGGGACCGGGCTCGCCTACTACTTCGTGCCCCCGCCCCGCGCCCGCTTGGCCCTGCAGGTCGAAGGGCAGGGGGCGGTCTCGGTCTCGGTCAGTAGCGACGCCGATCATGAAGCGGGGAAGGCTCCCACCCGGCTCGTGGACGAGCCGCTTCGGGGCTCGGGGCAGGACATCCGGGCCGACCTCTCGGCCTGGGGCGGGACGCCGGTCCGGATGGAGATCGCGGTGCGCGGAACCGGAGCTTCGGCGACCCTCTCCGAGGCCCGCATCGACGTGCCGCGCTCGATTCCTGTCGACCGTCGCGCTCGGTCTCCGCGCGATCTCTTCATCGTCACGGTCGAGGGGATGCGTCAGGACGCTCTCAAGGTTGGGCGCCGGCCCTCGTTGCCCAACCTCGATGCGTTTCTCTCCAGTGCGCTGGTCTTCGAGCGGGCCTATGCGCCCTCGCCGGCCGCCGTGCCCAGCCACGCCGCGTGGCTCACCTCCGTTGCCCCGCCTCGCCACCTCACGGTGCGCGGGACCTTCGTCGCGGACAACCAGGTCTTGCTGCCCGAGGCGCTCGCGCGCGGGGGGTACGTTCGTGTGCTGTCGACCGCGAATGCGGATGTCAACGCCGCGCGGGGGTTGATGCAAGGCATCGATGCCCACGGGGTCCTCTCCGATGTCGTCGACGCTCCGCGGGCCACCGCTGTCGTGGCTGATGCGATCGAGCGCCTGCAGGGCAAGGCGGGGCGCTGGTACATGCACGCCAACGTGAACGACCCGCAAGCGCCCTATGATCCGCCTCGGGAGCTGGTTCGTGATGTCACGCCACCTCCCGGATCGCCGCTGGCTCATCTGACGCACATCTGGGTCGGGCGGGTCCGGCTGGGCAAGACCGAACCCACGCCGGCGGAGCTGGCCTACATGCGCCGACTGTATCGAGGAGAGATTCAGGTCGTCGACCAGGCGATCGGCGATCTGGTGCGGTGGCTCGAGCGCGAGCGCCGCCTCGACGACGCCATCGTGGTCGTGCTCGGGGTCCATGGCGAGGAGTTCTATGAGCACGCAGGGGCAGGGCACTCGCGGAGCCTGTTTGAGGAGAGCCTGGCCGTACCGCTGGCCATTCGGGCGCCCTCCTTGCTTGCGGCGGGGCGGGTCCAGACACCCGTCGACCTGCTCGATCTCTCACCGACGCTGCTGGACCTCCAGGGCATCGAGAGGCCGGACCGCTGGCAGGGCCGCTCGCTGCTGCCGATCATCGACGACCCCCAACCGCCTCCACAGGCGGTCAACGCCTACCTTGGAGACGGGTCCCGGGCGATGGTCGTCGGGCAGCACAAGCTGGTGCTCGGCCCTGGGCGCAAGGAGGAGTACACGGACCTGAGGGCGGACCCGGCAGAAGACCCGGAGGTCCCCTCGATCCCCGGGATTGGGCTCAGAATCGTGCGGACTGCGCTGGCCTGGGAACTGCTCACGGATGTGGCCTGGCGCCGAGCCCGGTGGGGCACCGGAGCGAACCTTACGGCCACGTTTGCGCGCGATTGGGGGATGTAGTATTTCGGCTCGCCATGGCCGACGCCACCGCTTTGCTGGATCAGATCCCCAAGTTTCTCAAAGCCCGCGACGCCGCCGCGCTGGTCGAACATCGCGACCATGCCGACAAGAAGGTCCGCAAGGCCGTCCGCAAAGCGCTGCACACGCTGCGGGCCAAGGGCGTCGAGATTCCCGAGACGGCACAGTCGTGGAGCACGGGCACCGCGCTCAAGGACATGCGCGGCGACCTCGAGCCCACCGCTCATGTCGACACGCGCAGCACGCCCGGGGCCCTTCGTTTCTTGCTGAGTCTGCCGAACGACACCGAGGGCGCTCGTCTGTTCTCCGGCGCTCTGACCCCCGATGATCGTGTCGCCGAGTTCAACGCGTACCAGCAGACCGACGGTCAGCGCACGCGCCTGCTTCGCGATTGGGCCCGAGAGACCGAGTCCCGGGCGGTGTCGGTCGAGTGGCTCAAAGGCCGCGTCCGATGGGCTCGCGAGCAGACCATCGCCTCGGGCTATCCGGTGCCGCGCGCCCTGGATCAGGCGCTGTCTCTGCTGGGGGACACGCCCGCTGAGCGCCCCTCATCCACGTTCCTGGCCGATGCGCTCTCCCAAGACGCGAACGTCGCCGACGACGCGGCAGACGCAACGATGATCGCGATGGGCATCCCCAACTGGCCTCCGATGATCAGCCTCGACTCGATGCTGGAGAAGGCCGCGGAGATTCACGGAGACAAGCCGCAGCCCGAAAAAGAAGAGGACCGCTTGGCGCTCCTGGCTCAGTCGGTTCAGGGCGACGATGAGGCCCGCAAAGGACTCTCGGGCACGCTTGCCAACGCGCTCGACGATATGGCCGTGCACGCTTGGCTCGAGGGCGAGAACGAGCAAGCACAGGCCGCGTACGGCTGGGCCCACGCGCTGCGCAGCTCCGACGCCCCCGAGGGACTCAGCTTCGCACCGCGGCTGCTCGGCTACCAGGTCGCCAGCTTGCTGCGCGCCATGGGAGGTCCCGAGGCGGTCGCCCGCGCGCAAGCCCAGGCTGCGGCAGCGTCCGGCCAAGCCTGAGCTGCATCTCACGCTGGCCCCCAGACTTGGTGCGGTCCGCGGAGACCCAAGCCCCCGCGCTTCGGCGACGGGGGCTTTTTTCCGTCGTGCGCTTGCGCGCGTTGGGGCCCCGCTCTGGCGTCGCGGATCAGCCCCCGAGCACGCGTTCGCGCGT
>CAYGTG010000066.1:11418-15490 GCA_964352485.1 uncultured Nannocystaceae bacterium
ATCCCATGAGCACCGCAGCCACGCGAAGGTCGGTCGCGGTGGTCGAGCGAGCGGTGACGCCGGCATCGAACGCGTGGTTGGCCAGTGCTGGCACGCACCCTCGACGGCCTTGCGCTGCCTTCGCGGGAGCGTGTTGCGAAGGCTCCCAACGACCGCGCGGAGTCGCTGCGGGTCGGGCTCCGCCGTCGTGGGGTTGAACACGTCGACCACCTCGAAGCATGCGGTGATCAGCAGGTCGAGGCTCGGCGGCGACAGCGAGCGCGACCGGCTTGCGAGGAGCAGGTTCCGCGAGGCCGCCAGGGCGATGAGCCCGTGCCATGCGACCGATTCACCCTGAAGCCAAAGATTGGCCCCGAGCCGAACGGTACACAGCGGGTCTTGGATGAGGAGCGCGGAGTTGTGGGTGCGTGAACCGACCAAACGCGGCGGACGCAATCCCAAGGCGTCGCCAAGTTGACGCGCCCACACTTGGAGGCCGCCGGTGTCGATGCCGGTCGGAAGGGGCTCCGATTTGTCCGGATCGATGTCGGGGAAGTCGCGGGGCAGACGGGCGACGACCGGGTCGAGAGCCTGCAACAACGCGTGCAACGCCGGAGGCTCGCCATCTGCGAGCAGGGCCCGACGTCGGGCCGCGTCGCCGAGGACGTTTTGTAGGGTCGGGACATCGGCAAGCGTCGCGGCCGGGACCTCGGACTCGGTCGCGGGATCGAGACACAGCATCAGGTCGCGGGCCATTCGAGACAGGGTCTCGTTGCGAGGGGCGGCGACCTTCCCCAACAGGTTGAGGTCGCGAAGCGAGATGGCACCGCGGCCGATGTTCGCTGCCAGAGCCGACCGGACCGGGGCGAGATAGGTCGCCACACGATCGGTGTCTCCCACATTGGAGAGCTGGTCGATGAGCAGCGTGATGGTGTCCCGGTTTCCCGGGGAGAGGGCTGCGGCACGTTCGACGGCCGAAAGCGCCGCACGGTCCCCACCGGGCGTTCCGGAGATCAGCTTTGCCTTGCGCAGGTAGAGGTCGTGCAGCCGCTGGCGGTCGCGTTCCCGGCCGATGATGCGGTCGATGAGCGCGGCGGCCTCACCAGGCTTCTTGGCCCGCTCCAGGAGGTCGACCATCAGGCCGACGGCGCGGGGGTCGTCGGGGCGGGCCTGCAGCACCACGGTTCCGTGGTGCAGAGCGCGTGGGAGCGTTTCGGGCTTGGCGCTGAGGAAGTTGGCCAGCCCCATCCGAAGGTCGACCGCGGACGGTTCGCCCGGCTCGAACAGGTCGAGCAGCTTCTCGGTTGCATTGGCTGCCCGCGCGTCGTCGCCCATCTTGCGATACGTGTTCACCAAGCCTCTCAGCGCGCGTCGACCGGTGGGCTTGGCAGCAGAGGCAGCGTTGAAATACGACGCGGCCTCTGCCGTGTTCGTGGCGTTCTCGCCCAGGAATAGGCCGACTTCGTAGCGAAGGTCGGCTTCGGCGATCCCTGCGAACGCCTGCCGAAGGAGGTTCAGGACCGGTGCGGCGTTTCCGGGATGATTGGCCAGGGTTCGGGCCAGTCCGATCGCATCGCGGTTCTGCGGGTCACGCTCGAACAGCTCGGAGAGGCGACCCAACGCGGTGTTGCGCGCTTCGTCATCTCCGCGGCCGGCTTTGACCACCGCATCACGGGCGTCGGCGACCAGCACGTGAATCGAGGTTCGGGTCTGAGTCGCAGCGGAGGCGCGACGCTTTTCGCTGGAGGTGCGCAGCAGACCAAGCTCGGCGGGCGCCAGGTTGGGCAAGGCACTCTTGGCGGCGAGGTAGGCCCGCCGTGCCTGGCTCCACGCGCCCACGCGCTCCAGCAATTCGGCGCTCTCGACGTAGAAGATGGCACGTTCCGCGTCGGACTGAGCCCGGACAGCACGGGCGCTGACGGCATCCTTGATCGCGAAGGGCGAGGCTGGCTCACTGAGCAGTCGCTCGAGGTGGCGCACCGCGTAGGGGTTGCCCGGGTCGACCTGGAGCGCTGAGAGGATCGCCTCTCCGGCAAGCCCACGGTCCTCAACCTCCGCGGTCGAGAGCAGCAACTCGGCCGCCTCGACCAGCGGCGTGGCCTGAAGGTGGGTGTCTTTGGTGTCCTTGGAGGCGCGCAGGTGCAGCGCGGGCAGGGAGGTTCGGTCGCCCACCGTGCGGAGCAACCCCTGCAGCTCGTGCCGGACGATGGGGTCGTCGGGCAACTCGGACAGCGCGTCCTCGTAGGCTTTCCGCGCTCCCGCCGTATCTCCACTCGAGGCGCGAAGCCGAGCCAGATGGACGAGGTGGGTCCCGCGGGCTCCGTCTGCGTTTGCCGTGATGGCGCGCTCGAGCAGCCGGCCGACGTTGGCGGCGTCGTGATAGGTCACCAGCAGCCGGCGCGAGCGTTCGTAGGCGAGGCCGTGGTCGGGCTGCTGGTTGAGCGCGGCCCGGTAGTGTTGCAGCGCTGCGTTCTCGAGATCGGCGGGCGGGCCTCGCTTGCCGGTCCCTTTCTGCTGCCGCGCGCTGGCCTCCGCCAGTAGCCCAAGGCGGTAGTGATAGTCGGCGCACAAAGCGGTGCTGCCGGGTGGCTCGACCGAGCGCAGCAGGTCGTACGCCTTGTGGATTTGTCCGGTCGCGGTGAGCATCTGCAGCAACAGCTCACGCGCAGGGACGAGGTCGGGGTGGGTCTCGTAGGCCTTGCGCAGCGATGCGATCGCGCGCTGTGCATCTCCGAGTTCCTCAAAGCAGACGCGACCCGCTTTGAGCGAGAGCACCGCGGGATCGGTGACCGTGTCGAGCTCGGGGTCGAGCAGCCGCACCAAGTCGTCGAGGTCGCCGTTGTCCCGGTACAAGCGGCTGAGCGCTCGCAGTGCCGGGGTGTAGCCCGGCGTCATCGCCAGGGCCTGCTCATAACACTGGCGAGCCGCGCTGCGTTGCTTGAGCTGAAGCTCTTGAACCTCGCCGAGTTCGACCAACAACGCCGTGCGGGCGACATCGTCGTCGATGCGCTCGACCAGCATCTGAAGCGCGGTGATCAGGACCGTGGGGCGGCGCGCTTTTCGACACAGCGTCGCCAGCTGATACAGCGTCAGCAGGTCTTCGGGGTCCAGGGATGCGACCTCTTGAAGTGCGGAGATCGCCAGATCGATGTCGGTGAGCTCCTGCTCCGCCAGCGAGGCGACGCGGCGCAGGGCAGCCAGTCGCTCCGGCTCATCGGTGCTCTCCCGCGCTTGTCGACGCAGCGCCTCGACCGCTTGCGGCCAACGACGCATCTTTTCGTAGACCCTGCCGAGGGCTCTGAGGCAGTTCGGGTTGTCGGGGTCTTCAGCGACGGCCAGCTCGTAGACCTCGGCCGCACGCGGGAGGTCCCGGCGCAGGGATTCGTGGACATCTCCAAGGCGAAGCAAGATCGCCGCGCGTCCGGGTCCTGCCGACTGCGCTCGCGCCCACTCCTGCAGATGCGTCACGAGTGCGGCTGGGTTCCGGCGATACTCCAGCACCTCGGCCATCGCTTGCTGTACCCAACGATGCTCCGGCAGCCGTGCGAGGCAGAACGCCAACCCTGCCTCGAGCTTCTTGGCGACGTTCGAGAAATGGGTGGTGTCCTCTGCGGACAGGCCTTCTGCGTCTAAGGGCTTGGGCCAGTCGCTGCTGCGGGCCTTGAGCGCGTCGAGGTGAACGCGGGCGAGCCGTTCCTGAACGAGGGCCTGCTCGCGCGGATCGTCCAGCGCTGCAGCCAGCTTGGGAAGGACGTTCTCGTAGTCCAGCGTGTTTTGGTCGTCGCCCGCCCAGGCCTGCTGCTCGACGTAGAGCGCGACTTCAGCCAGAGGCGCGAGAACCTCGGCGGCGTCCTTGGCCTGATCGGTCGATTCGGTAAGCTCGACGATCAGGTCATCCACCGGCGAGTTGGTCTCGGCCCGGGCCAAAAACGCCAAGTGCCGAGCCACGCTCGAGGAGACCGGGTCGGAAGTGATCGCGGCGAGCTGGTGGTAGAGATCTCCGAGGCTGGCGGCGTCCCCGTCGGCTGCGGCAACGCGGGCAAGATGCCGAAGCGCCGTATCCTGGGTGGGATCGGCGGCCAGCGCCTCCTCG
>CAYGTG010000067.1:0-15488 GCA_964352485.1 uncultured Nannocystaceae bacterium
GGTGAACAGGGCGCCGCAGGCGGCAAGGACGCTGGTACGTCCGGTTGCTCGCCGCTGTGGACCTCGTTGCCATGAGCGTCTAGAAACGCCCGGTGTCCAAGGTTGTGTTCTCCCCGTTGTCGCGTCGTTTCGAACACGACGGGCGCAAGTTCAAGATCGAGATCTCTCAGGCCGGCAGGCCCTCCGCGTGGCTGTTGGAGATCCTTGACGAGGAGGGAGGGTCGACGGTGTGGGACGACGTCTTCGACGGCGAGCAGGAGGCGCTCGACGAGGCCATCAAGGCGATCGAGGAGGGACTAGACGGAGACTTGGACGGCCTCACACCAGCTGGGCGGGAATTCGTCGCGGCGTTGACTCGGTTGGAGGAGACGGAGGTCAAGGATGTACTCGCGTGTACCAAGTTCTACGCGGTGGGCGTCTTGGTCGCGGCGGCGACGGGTCCGCAGCTTGTCTCGCCGCGAGAGTGGCTGGCGCTCTTGCTTCGTGAAGATGCTCGTGATGAGGACGCACTGAGGGCTGCAGTCGACGTGATCATGAGCGTCTACAACGGGGCCATCTCCTGCCTCGAGGAGGGGGAGCTGCTGCTCTCCGGCGTTCCGACGTTCGAAGAGCTGGGCGAGTGGGCGGCCGGGTACCTTGTGATTGCCACGGTCGATGACGTTTGGACGCGTGATGACGTCGCTCTCGCGCGGATGAACCCCTTGGTGAAGCTTGGTGCCCAGCACCACCTCGAGCCAGAGCTGGCTCGGGGCATGGCGAAGAAGTTCGCCGAGATAGGTCTGGAGCATGGCGTGGCGGAGAAGGCCGCCGAGGTCGCGGCTGTCCTCAAGACTGCCGAGGACGTGATGGGGATCGCGGTGGACATGTACGACTACTGGGCTTCAGAGCGGCACGTGAGCGCGCTCGACACGAACCCAACGACGTTCCGGAGAGTCGAGCCCAAGGTCGGACGGAACCAGCCGTGCTCGTGTGGGAGCGGCAAGAAGTACAAGCGCTGCTGCGGCCGAAGCTGACGACCTTCTTGCCCGGCATGGCTGCTACGTGCTACGCTGCTTGGGGCACATGTCCTTTTGAGACATAAATCTGCTTGTCAGATCTTCGCGATGATGGCGGAGCAGGGGCTCCGCAAGGCGACATCGGCCTTCCAGAACGAAGCGGCGGGCGTCGATGGGCAGCCTCGATCTTCGCGATGACGTCCGGGCTCAGGTCGGTCGTGAGGTCGTCGTTCTTGTCTTCAATCCCCGGATTCCACGCCTCTTCGAAGAGGAGTTCTTCGGAGAACATCTGGCTCTCCTGACCATTTAGTGGGCGGACGAAACACGGATTTGACGGGTCTACGAGGGGAACAACGGGCTTCGGAGCGGGTTTGAGGGCGTGAAGAAGTGCGCAGCGGGTGAGGGCGTACGCTTGGGGTTGCGAAACCAATCAAAACCAGCCCGGCCCGCATGCGCTCCACCAGTCTACTCCGAACCCTCCTCGCCCTCCAGCAGACTCGTGTCCTCGACCTCGAGTTCGAGGGGGATGCCCTTGTCGTCCAGGTCGCGCCCACCTGGAAGGTCTCGCGATGCAGTCAGTGCGGCAAGGGACAGCTCTTGCCGTGGCCGCCATGACGCTCGCGGCACCTTTGACCGCAAGCGCAGCAACCCCTCCGAGCGACAACCGCAAAGTGGTCAACTCGACCGCATCGACTTCTGGCCTTGAACCGATTGATAGCGTTGAAATCAACACCATCAAGGATGGCGACGAGCTGCAAGTGGAGGTTGTTGCGTTTGACCGCGCCGGCGCAACAATCGCACACCAGAGCATCGCCATCGCAGACGATGGCGGCTTCGACGTCGTCGGCTACTACCAACTTGACGGCGAGTGGCACAGCCAATTCACGAGCACCATGGGCGACTCGAAAGTCGCCACGAGTGAACTGACGAAGGAAGAGGCCAAAACCGTGCAAGCGCAGCTGGAGTTCGCTATCGAAAGAAGCAACGACCCACAAAGAGGGGTCATTGCCTGCGGCCTTGGCGTTGTTGGAACGAGGGGCACCTGCGGCGGACTCGCCGGGATTCCCGGGGCAGGATGGTTCGCGTGCGGCCTTGCCATCGCCGCTACAACCTGTACATGCTTCGAGGAGGAGATTGGTTGCTGACCCACATCGAGAGTCGAACCCTCAGCAACACTCCTCAAAGGCTCGGCATCCTGCCATCGATGTGGTTCTGGAGGCGGATGAACAGAGTCCTGAGCCGGCAGACGCTGTGGACGATCAACACCCTGGGAATGTTGCAGGGACTTGCTGTCGGCTACGTTCTCTTCGCCTGGCTTGATCTCAGCGGCGTCGCCCAGCTGGCTTCAGCTCTGGCAGCCTTCGGGCTTTCGTTGGTGCAGATGGGGTTGCTCGAACGGTGGCTGCGGAAGAAGGTCGCCGAAAAGAAGCTGCACTCCAAATCGGAGACCCCCCCGGCCCTGACCCCCTAAAACCAGAGCCGGGCGCTTCTCACCGGCGAAAATGAGAGAGGCGCCCGGCGGCTCGCCCATGCGAACCAGAGCGCCCGGCCACATGCTCCCAGTTGGGCCGCGGCGCCGCCTCCCCGCCAAGTCCCAGGCCGCTCGCCTTGTTCGGAAGATCGTCGGCTGAACGGTCCGACACCGAAGGCAAAGGGAGCGCGGTTCGCGACCCCTGGTCGCACAACGGCGCTATGCTCTCGTCTTGCTGCCCCAAAGGGGTACATTGCCGCTGAACCTGACGCGGTCTATGCCAGCGCATTACCGGAGCAATTGGCCTGATGACCGACTCTGACATCTTCGCCCGAGCGAGATTTTGCGGCCGCCGCTTCGATGGTGGACATCTCGACCTCGACGCGATCCCCGAGTTGGTCGCCTACAAGCGGATCATCATCGAGACGGCCAAGTGGCTCTTTCGCGTCGACCACCCCGACCGGGCGCGCGTCCCGAAGGGCTTCGAGCGTTCGTTCTCGCTGGCCCTCACCGGGGTCGAGTCTGGCAGCGCCAATGCGAAGCTGCTCCGCGTCGATGATGGCTCGCAACTCCCTTTGGGTGCTCACGACTGCGACTACTTCGAACAGGCCCGAACCCGCGTCAACGAGATCATCGATCGGGCGGGTCAGGGCCAGAAACTCGAGGGCGTACCCCTGGAGGTTCTGCGAGTCCTCGAGCAACTCGGCGCGTCCTTGGGCGCTGAGGAGAGCTTGGAGATCATGCCGAGAGATGCGAGCAACGGTGCTCGCTACGATCGAACGGTGAGGCGGAACATCTCGCTCGCGATCACCTCCGAGTATGAGGAAGTGCTGGAGATCATCGGCGTCGTGGTCGCCGTCGACCGGATGCGTCGACGCTGCTCGATCAGGCTGGGCTCTGGTGAGAAGCAAGACGGCAGGTTCCGTGAGGACTTGGCCGACCCACTCGCCCACGCGCTGGCCACGAAGGGGTACTGCCGCCTCCAGGTCACTGCCACGTATTCACAGTCCGAGACCATGAAGCGACTCGAAGTGGAGGAGTTCGAGGCGCTGGAGTTCGAGGGTCCAGACTTTGAGCAACGGCTCAGCGAGATCGCTGGTTTTCCTCCGGGCTGGCTTGCAGGTGAGGGGCAGGCTGTCCGTTCCGCCGAGATCGATTCCATTCGGCAGCTTCTCCGACAGCTGGTTTGGGACTTCGGTTTCGTCGCTCCTCATCTCTATCCGACCGCGCGAGGAGGCGTCAGGGCGGAATGGACTGCGGGCGACTCGGAGATCAGCCTGGAGACGACATCCGGGAGAGACTTCCACTTGCACGCCGTCGAGCTGGAGACTGACGAGGAACGCGAGCGCGACAGCGCGGACCTCAAGGACGTGATGCGGTTCCTCCGCGGGCTCGTGAATCACGATCCGGTGGTCGACGAGGTACTCGGCGATGGGTGAGAACGCGGCGCGACAGGGCCAGGAAGGACACGACGAGGACGTGGATGAGTCGCTCTACCGTCAGATCAATCCGGGCTTCGTTCACGACTCGCGGGTGACGAGTCAGGCTTTCCGACCCACCCCAAAGGACGAGGGGCAGCTTTCAGTCTCCCTGTCCTCGTTAACGAGCCCGCAAGCGGCGTACGATCTCTACACGGCCCAGCGTCAACTCGAGTCGGCCGGCGTGATGGCCATTTCACAAGCGGAGTGCTCGGAGCTGGATTTGCCGGTCGTCCCGGGCCCCCTCACCGCTCCCGTGAACGACCCCGCGCACGCCCTCGTTGACTTCAGGCAGTTCGGGAAGAGCCAGATCGAAAAAAAGTCGAAGAAGCTTGGCCGGAAGGCGAACGCACGAGGCTGGGTGTACGCGCCTGACGACGATGACGCCTGACCAGGTGCCGGACCCGGGCGCTCCCGAGATCGCCTGTTCGCCGACGGCGAGCGGATGACCCGGACCGATGGTGCATGCGAGGCCGGATGCGCATTGACGTCCGCAGTCAGCCGGCCGAGCCTGTAGCCATGCCCCGGCGACGAACGCTTGGTCTCGCGGCGGCCGCGGCGGCGCTCCTGGGCTGCCAACCCTCGTCCGCCACGCCGACGTGGAACGGAGCGTTCGTAACGGCCTACTCCGACGAGGGCATCGAGCTGTGCGGCGGGACCTCCGACTTCCTCGACCGCTACGCCCGGAGCATCGGGACCTACTGGACCGGCGAAAGCTGGTCCGGCCCACAGGAGCCCTTCGCAATCGAGCTGCGCGCCACCCCGGGCGACGCGTCCGGACGCTCGCTCTCTGCTGACTTCGCCTGGGTTGGCACAGGATCGAGCCTGCAGCATGAACTCGTCCACCTTGTAGCCTGGACGGAGGACGGGCTCTCCGCCCCCGCGCTCGCCGAGGGGATTGCGGAGGGGCTCGGCGCCAGCCGGACCGCCGAGATCTGGTTCGATGCGTTCGCCCAGGAGCGCCCCGAGGACTTCGCCTTCTTGTCTGCACAGGAGTTCCAGCCCGATACCGGTACGTACTACGTCGGAGCCGCGCAGATGGTTGCGGCGCTCGAGCGGCGATACGGTATCGAGGCCGTTCGCCGTGCTTATCAACGCGCACCTCGCGACGGGCCGCCCGATGAGATCGAGGACGCTTATCTCGAGGCCTTCGGGGACAGTCTCTACGAGACCTTCGACGAGATCGCGGACGAGAGGCCGTGCGGGTTCCGTCAGTGGCAATGCGACGCCTCCGTCGTTCCAGCGGTCGAGCTGCCCTACGGCTTCACCGCGGCCCAGACCGCTGCATGCGAGGATGAAACACTCATCGGGGCCGAACTCTCCGGGGACACCCACTGGTACCCCGAGGCGGTGTTCGCCCTCGAGCTCGACCAGGAGACGTCGTTCGTCTTCGAGGAGGACAACGCGTTCGTCCATGGCTTCACTTGTCGAACCACCTGCGAGGGCCCGAACGTGGTCCCTCCGGATGTCGTCTATCCCTACGTCGGCGTGCCGACCACGCTTCCAGCGGGGCGATACTTCTTTCGGGTTCGGTCGGGAGACCGCGTGAATCCGTTCTCGTTCTCGCTACGGCCGGTCTGACTCGCTGCGCCCGCGCATCGACTGTGCCATCCGGCCAGTTCTTAGGACAACTTGTCATGTGCACGAAGCGTGTCAGAGTGATAGGTTGAGTCTGTGCTCCCCACCAACCACCTCGCGGCCAATCTGCGGCGGTTCCGTACCGCGCAGGGCTTGAGCCAGAGCGCACTCGCGGAGCGCGCCGGCCTGTCGCGCGTCGGCTACCGGGACCTCGAGACCGGCAAGTCGACCCCGCGTCCTGACACCCTTCAGAGTCTCGCCGATGCCCTCGGCGTCGCCATCCCGCACCTGCTTGCGCCGGTTCGCGAACTTCACCACGTCCGTTTCAGGGCCGACCGTCAGCTCGCCAAGCGTGAGAACATTCTCGCCGACGTCGGCCGTTGGCTCGACGGCTATCAGGAAGTCGAGCAAGCCGTTGGGTCGACCGAGGACTGGAAGCTCGCACCACTCGCCAAGAAGCTGCAGAGGTCTACGCGCAGCGGTCGAAGCCTCGCCGAGTACGCAGCCCAGCGGGTCCGCAAGGAACTCGAGCTCGAAGGCCAGCTCATTCGGGACATGTGCGGTCTGCTCGAGGACAACGGCGTCAAGCTGCTGACCGTGCCCGTCGCCAGCGACGGCTTCTTCGGACTATCTGTAGGCCCGCAAGACGGTGGCCCCGCGGTCGTGATCAACGTTTGGGAGCGCATCACCGTCGAACGCTGGATCTTCTCGGCAGCCCACGAACTCGCTCACCTGCTCCTGCACCCCACTGCCTACAACGTCGAGCGCACCGACGAGAACCTCGAGGAAGAGCGAGAGGCCGACCTCTTCGCCAGCTTCTTCATCATGCCTCAGGACCTCTTCCAGACCGAATGGGACGAGGCTCGCGGGCTTGGCCTCGTCGACCGCGTGTTCAAGCTCAAGCGGATCTTCAAGGTGAGCTGGCAGACCGTCGTGTACCGCGTCGCTCTGGGCCTCCCCCGAGCGGAGAAGGACGCCATCTGGGCCAGGTTTCGAGAGGCCTACGAAGCGCGATTCGGGCACGAAGCGCCAACGACGACCGAGCCCGAGGCCCTCACCGCCGATGCCTTTACCGGACCGCCGATCTCCCGGGCCGCCGATGAACCCGCCCGCTTCCTTGGCGACGACTTCCAGGAAGACCGACTCTGTGGACTCGTCCGCAAGGCCCTCGAAACCGAGAATATCTCGCTCGGCCGGGGCGCCGAGATTCTCGGTCTGAGTCTCCTCAAGATGCGAGACCTGCGGAACTCCTGGATCGACTGAGCCTGTGACACGTGCCCTGTTGATCGTCGATGCGTGTGTGCTCATCGACTTCTGGCATGCCGACCCCAGCGTCGTTGCGTTGCTCTGTCGGCATGTCGGACAGCTGAATGTCGCGCAGGGCGTACTCGCCGAAGTGCGAGGGCTCGACGCGAGCACCGCCCAAGACGCGGGCCTTCGAGTCGTCCAACCGGACTTCGAGGTCTTGTCTGAAGCAGCCACCGCACGGCGTGGTCTGAGCTATCAGGATCAGCAGTGCCTCATCCTCGCGCGGACGCACGGCTGGACCTGTGTCACCAACGACGGCCGACTACGACGGGTCTGCGCCGAGGATGGCGTCGACGTGCTCTGGGGTCTCGAGCTGCTCGCGCAACTCGTCGAGGCGGCCGGAATCCCCGCTGCACAAGCCGTTGCACTCGCCCACGAGATGGCCCACGCCAACCGGTACCTCACCACCGCGATCTTGGCCCGGTTTCAGGACCGCGTTCGCGGCCTCGAATGAGCCGCCTGCACTGAGGGGAGACCGCGCTCTCGGCTGTGAGACCGGATCCCCCTGTCCAGTGCGACACCCATCGAGAGCCTCAGGCATTTGCGGATCACTTTCCCGGATAGAACTTCCCCGCGTCGGTCGGCATCGGTCCCGGCGTGTGTCGCCGTATCCACTTTCGGTGTGCCGGACCCGGCCGGTGGTATCGCCTGCCAACAGGCGGCGGCTTCTGCACCCAGTTCCACTCCTCCATCGCCGGCCAGAACACGAAGTACCGATCCCACTCGAACGGAACAGCCGAGCGCCGCCATTCTCCATCGGAGCGGAACACGAGATCGACGTGGCCTTCCGCGTTTGTCATCGCAAGGGCAGACCCGTCCACGAGCTCGGGGTGGGTCGGGGTTTGCGTACGACCATCCGAAAGCGTCCACGATGTCCCGTCCCATGGGGCAACGTCGAGATTCCAGACGTCGTTGAAGGACTGGGGGGCTCCGTTGCATCCAGGCTCACCAGACAACGCCTCGATCGGGACGCGGTTGCCCCCGCCAAGCAGCTCGCTACGGTCATCGTCCCAGTCAATGCGCAGTCCAGTGTGCCCGTCGACCGCGACCCAACGGACCCGCTCGGGGCCCTCCGACCCATCGAGGTCGAGCGTCAGCTCGCACGCGTCTTTCGCAACCTTGCGCTTGTCGTGCCACATCACCCGTTTCCGATCCTCGGCAGCATAGTCCTGACGCCGCAAGCGCTTCGCCTTCGCACAGGCGGGCGCAGGTGGTGTCTCTTGCTCTGCGGAATCTCGCGGATAGGGAGTTCCTCCGAAGTCGGCGAGCGGGGTGAACAGCGAGGCGTGCTCGCCATCGAAAAACAGCCACTTGTCATAGCCGAACCCGAGTGCATCACCCCCTTCACCGAGCGGATCTTTGATCCTCGTGATCTCCTCGGCCGTCCGAGGACCAGGCCGTGCGACGAGTTGGGCCAACGACGAGGCGCAGACCGGATAGCCCGGGGTTGGGCGGATGTGACCGGTTGGGTCTGTTCCGACGGTTGAGAGCGGGCGTTCGTCACCCCACAGAACAACCAGCCCAGGACGCATGTCTGCGGGGCGGACGATTGGCATCACCGTGTCGTCGAGGCCGTCGCCGTCGAGGTCCGCGACCGCCGAGCATGTCGGAGCATCGGACTCGGTAGGAATGCGGTCCACCGAGTCTTTGATGCTCCGTCGAGCATCGATCTCATCGGCCGGAGAGACTTCTTCGTATGACAGGAAATCCTCGTCTTTGTGGCCGACGTAGTACCCGAGTTCCTGGAAACCGGAGTACGCAACCGCGGCGAGCGCGAGGCCATCGCATGCGATCAGCCAGCCGTCTGGGAGAGTCGGACTTGCCGGTGTTGGTGCCTTCGCGCTGGATGGAGGAGAACTTGTGGCCCCCACCAACGGGCCCGAGGGTACCGGTGCGCTCGCGCTCGGTGCCGTGGCTCGGCACGCGCAAAGAAGGCTAGAAAGTAGGAAGAGCGAGACCTTTGGGGGGAACGAGGACATTCCGGTCATCTGCCTTTGGCGAGCAGCTGTTGCCCGAGTCTCCGAGTTTGATCGCGTGGGTGCCTAGGGCTGACGAGACCAAGCGATGAGCGGTGCGCCCGTCCGCGAACCCGGCGCCAGTCGAGTCGAGAATGCGCTGCAGCTTCTTCTCAATCTGAGCACTCGACGGGGACGGCGTGGACTTCTTGAGGATCCGCTCGGCTTCGCTCCGAAGCCCGGTGATGTTGGCACGCAGCCAGGCCTGCGTGACTTGGTCGATGTCTTGCGTGTTGTCGAGAAGCAACGGCGTTGCTTGGTCGCGGAGCACGGAGCGAAATGCCGGCCAGATGTTCTTTCCCGAGAAGAGGGGCATCGTCTTCCTGCTGCCGAGAAAGCGGGCTCGCGGAAACGCCGCGAGCAGAGCACGTTGGGCGAGATTGCACGTCGTGCTGCAGCCCGAGACCGCCATAACGGAGACGCCCGAGAAGCCGCTTGGGACGTTCGCGATATCATATCGAATGTCGAGTCCTTCGTTGCTTTTGCTGTTCGTGAATACTCCGGGCGCGAGGTGAGAAGTGTAATGGTGGCCCAAACACCCCACGGCTTGCACGCGCTGAAAGATCGCGGTGTTCTTGCGGGCAGTGGTGGTCGAAGAACTGCGGTGGACCTTCGCTGTATAGCTGGTTCCCGGTCCCCAGGCTTTCCCCGGGATCGCATGGGAGACAAGGTCGATGGTCGTTGCCCCGAGCGCTCGAAACGCCCCTCGCGTGGGGTTGGCCCAAGGTGCAATCGCGACCAGATGCCCGCCGAGCACGGTCACCGCGTCTTCTCGCACCTCGTTCTCGAGTTCGGGCGCAAGCGCGGCAACCTCATCCGCACCGGCCTCGAACGATCCCTCGCAACGGAAGATCCGCTTGAGATGCCGAACCACCTTGAGCTTCGCATCGAGCTTCGCGTCCGACGACCCGGCTTCACCGTACTCCTTCGCGAGCGTCTCGCGGAGCTGTACCCATCGCTCGAGGTCGACGGAAGCCTCGGGTCCACGACCTTCGAAGCCCTCGTCGACGCGTACACCACGAAGTACTCCCCGCAGATCCGCCCAAGTGGCTACTCGAGCGTCAACGAATCGCACGGATGCGCCGCGTTCAACGCTGCGACGTCCGACCGGGGTCATGCCGCGAACCGGCGCGTCACCCTCGTGGTCCACCCCGCCGAGCTTGCCTATCCCGAAAGCACGCCCTGCGCCCGAGGCGATGCGGATGTGTGCGCCGTCGTCGATGACCGGGACCAGCGCTGCATGTGGTACCGCGAGCACGTCCAAGAAGCGCCGGCCGCGAGCGCGCTCCACCACCATTTCTCCGGTTCGTCGCTTCGGCTGACCAACGACAAGATCTTCCTTTCCGTGCTCACGACCGTGCCAACCGGGGACGCGCTCACCTTCGTCGTTCGGTCGGCCGACGGCATCGCCCTGGCAGAAGTCGAAGGCTACGCCGAGCACGGCGTGGGCCAGGTCGTCTGGGACCCACCGCCCGAGCTCGGGTTCTCTGACCAACCGGGCTCGGCCGCTGGCGCCCCGGTCTTCGATGTCCTCCACGCGCCAACGTCCACCGAGGCCACGCAGCCCTGGTGTCTCGGCGGAGGCGCCGGGACCGTCGTCCTGCACACCGACATCGAGCACGAACACGCCGCGCTCGCAGAAGTCGTCTTCACCCTCACTGAAGCCAGCGGGCGATACACCAGCACCGTGCGGCCTGAGACCGATGGTGTCTCCGACCGCGGCTACACCGCTTTGCGCTTCGACTCCGTCCCCGAGGACGGCGTCTACACGCTCCGGCTCACCGACCACGCCGGCGCCGAACAGCCCCTCTTCGAAGACGTCCCGTTCGCCGAGATCGAGCACCTCGGCGCCGACAACCCGGATGACGTCGTCGACCCCTTCACCCTGGAGCCCGTATAGCCATGTTGCGGCCCTTCCTACCGCTCGTTCTGACGCTTGCGTTCGGGTGCGCCCGAGCATCGGATGACAACCCTCGCCCCGCAGGCGATGGGTTTACCGCGTCAGCCCCTGTTCCGTCGGCCCCAGCCGTACAGACGCCTCCGCGCGACCCCACCGACGTCCTGAAGAACATCGTCCAGATCGAAGTGATGATCAAAGACTCCATGTGCGCTCTCGATACGGAAGGCGATGTCTATTGCTGGGGCGAGTGGGGGCGTGCGGCAGAGCGTGCAGAGGACCGCATCGAGTACTTCGTTCGCCCGGTTCAGGTACGGGGACTGCCACCGATTCGGCAGCTCGCGCCATACGGAGCCCCTGTCGCGGTCAGCAAGGACGGCGAGCTGTTCCGTTGGGCACTCGCCCCGACCGGCGCGCTGCAGGCGAAGCCGGTGGGGAAGTCGATCCCAAGCACGTCGTCGCTTCGACCCGACGGACGAGTCCCCGTTGTCTCGTTCGACGCCGTCCAAGAGGAACACGCTCAAGAGGACTTTCTAGCGGTCGTCGAGGCCGGTCGTTACGACCATGGAGACGTATTCCTCTGCTCCGTCTTCAGCTCCGGCCCCATTCGCTGCGGTGCCCCTTGGCTCCCGGAGGCACCAACGGCAGAGCTTGAACTCCCTGCTGCAGTCAAGTCCATCGGTGGCAATGGATCGGACGGAGACTTCATTGTGGTGCTCGAGGACGGACGGACCGCGATCTGGGGCCCCGAACTGGAGTTGGTCCTCCGTGAGGAGCCGAGAGTGGTGCAAGCCAGCCGCTCGCAAGACCACTCCTGCGGTATCGACCAATCCGGCGAGGTTCATTGTTGGCGAGAGGTCAGCAGCGGCAAACCGAATCGCCACGACCGACCCGCAAGAATTGTCAACGGCGCAGGACCGGCGCAAGCTGTCGTCACGCTTCGCATGGGTGGGTGCGCCCTGGGGACAGCGAACACCGTGAAATGCTGGGGATGGAATGTCGATGGAGAGTGTGGGGTCGGGACCCGCGAGCAGTTCGTCGACACGCCAACCCTCGTGCTCGCTCCGCAGGAGGGTCCGTAGATGCCTGAGATCGAGGTCGATATCCAGCGGCGAGTCCTGGCCGACGGCAGCGTCGTCTGCAGGGCCAGCAA
Source organism: uncultured Nannocystaceae bacterium (assembly GCA_964352485.1). Taxonomy (GTDB): domain Bacteria; phylum Myxococcota_A; class Polyangia; order Nannocystales; family Nannocystaceae; genus CAJXVA01. The sequence continues at coordinate 11,896 of CAYGTG010000067.1, forward strand.
ATACGCGCGCGTCGAGGAGCTGCCGACGAAGGACGAAAAGCGAGTCATTGCTGCCGTCCACCAGTGCCAGGAAGCACCGTCCATCCCCGAGTACTCCAGCTCTTTCCCCGACATGACGGGCCGGTACGAGGGGCCCCGTTGGATTCTGTGCTTGAATCAGGCCGGCACTCATGTCGAGGCCTGGCTCTCGAGGAAGCTGTCGGAAGCCAGCGGAGGCGTCAACCGAACAGTCCACCGCTGCGCGGGTGAGTTCGATCCAGAGATCGGAAAGTTCAAACTCGACGGAGACCTCGACCTTGACCTCTTCGACGGTGGCTCCAAACCGCGGGAGCTCGGACTCGAGTTCAAGGACGGGACCACGGACATCGTCCAGTTGTTCTCTCCGCGAGCGACACTCTCAGACAGAGCTGTTCAGAATCTCCGACGAGCTGCCGAGGACCAGCCGAAGCCGGTCAATGCCGTCATCGAAGCGGAGCATCTCCCTCTCGGAAACTCAGGTACCGACGCGATATCGAAGGTGCTCCTCTCCAGTGAACTTCGGGCCCGGGTTCAGGCTGTCTTCTTGCTCGAGCCGACCGTTCCGAACCGAGTGGACATCCAGACTGCGATCGATGGCGTCGGCGACTATTTCAAGGCGGTTGGCTCGGACGGCTCCGTTGGGACGCCGCTGCAGCAGCACTGGTTCAAGAGGACCTTCGCCCCAGCCGACCGAGAGAGGGTCCAGGCTTTCGCCCGAGGGGTCTGTCATGCTCGTAGATGGAGCTTCGTGACCCATGGGGGAGGGGGAACGGAACTCACCGTCTACGAATGGCTGCAGCGGCTACGCACCTGGGACGAACACTACTCGACGGTGGGCAGAAGCGGCATCCCCTTCGGCAACTGGCTCGGCGTCGAAAAGGAGCAGCCGCACCGCTACCGCCTAAACCTCTACGCCGTTGGCTACAGCGTGGGAGCCGGCATTCCCTTCTCCGGGCCGATCAAGAAGAAGGTGGGGAAGAAGGTCGACCAGCTCTTCGACAAGCTCGACAACGTGCCCGGGAAAGGGAAGGTCAAGAAGGCCATCGACAAGGTCCTCAGCAAGCTCGATACATCCGCGGGGTTCAAGCGACTGACGGGTACGATCATCGTCACCCACGAGAAACTCGGTTGGACCCAAGCCTACCCCGTCGACTTCGTCTACGCGATGGTGGGAGACGGGGCCGCGTTCTTCAACTACAACCAAGAACTCACCGCCGAAGGCTGGTGTGAAACCGAGACGGAATGGCTGCCGGACCACTTCCCTGGTGACCTGACGGTCTTCACCGGAGCCGGAGCCACCTGGGACTCGAAGCATACCGAGGGCCAGTTCGTCTGGACTGCGGGCGGCTCGGGGCCGAACCGTGGCGCTCATCTCATCTTCGACAAGGTCAAGTCCGACATGGGCTCGGACTATCTTGGTCAAGGCTGGGGCGAGATCATTCCGTCAGACGTCGAGACCTGGAAGCCTCCACAGGAGAAACAACGGTTCAACACCGTCGTCTACACCGAGGAGCATCTCACCCAGGAGAGCTTTCACTTCTACCTGGGCAGCGCCACGGTGAGGGAGAACGCGCGAAAGCTTCTGCGAAAGATGTGCGCCAACGAGCTGGCGGAGCTGCGCGAAGCCGACTCTCTCCTGCGCATCTGGGGCTACGCCGATCGACTCGGCAGGCGCTGGTACAACAAGGAACTCTCCGAGTCGCGAGCCAGCAACACGCTCCAGGCGATCCAGGACTGCGTAGGCCCGAAGGTCTCAGCCGAGGTCGAGACCTACGGCGCGGGCGAGGACGGGCTCGAGCTCTTGAACCGATTCATGAGCTTCCCGGACAACCAGCCCACCCCGGAGATGCGGAAGGTCGTCATTTGGCTCAACGCCAGTGCCCGCGTTGAGCTGAGGGTGAGGGACAAGAAGTAGCGCAGCCACGCAAGCTGTCGCCAGTTCACCGGCAGCAACCCCGACTGCTGCCTGCCCGTCGGACCCGGCCGCTACGCGGACCCCGCAAATCAGTCGAACCGAACATCATCCAGGCGCGTGTCGAACGCCCCGGCCTCCACGCGACCGATGATCACCCCCGTATCTGCCACAAGAGCGTGCACCCGCAGGAAGCGAGCCATCGATTCTCCACGCCAGTCGCCGAAATGTGTGAGTCGCGTGAACGGCGATCCGCCGGCGGATGCCGCCAACGAAATACCACGCGATGATTCTCTGGGCTGCCTGATGCGGTCGGCGATCATGTCGGACTTTTTTCGTCGCTTGACGCCGAAGACCAACCTCAGCTAACGCTCGGTGGCATGGACGAGTTCGGTTCAACCCACACCACAGTGCCCCCCACCATCGGCTGCCTCGCAGCCGTCAATGCTTCGCTGTGGTGTGTGGTGGCCGACGCAGTCGTGGGCCGGAGCTGGAAGGGAGGTTCCGGCGAAGACCCGAACGACGACTTCACCCGCGCCATGGCGTTCTGCGAGGAGGCGGGTGCCGTCATTTCGATCGCTGAGCAGGAAGGCGTGGTGTGCACAGTGGGGGGCTGCGGCATGTCGAACATCTGGCGAACGGTCAACGGACTTGTGCTCTTGGACTACTACGCCGGGGACGACGTCGACGAGGACAGCGCCAAGACATGGGCGGCGATGGCTTCTCGCGCCGTCGACATACCTTCGGTTGGCAGCGAACACTGCGGCACGGTGGAGGTGACATCCGGATGCTTGGTGGTCATGCTCCCCTACGTGGCCGGCGACTACAGCGACGCTGACATCGCCCGAGCGGTGAGGTCGACGACCTCACTGCACAGTGCCGACGAAGATCAGCTTTTGGTGCCCATGCCCAACGGACGCTATGACATCTGGGTGGACGAACTGGAGCAAGACGATGAACTCGGCATGTTCGAGTCCCGCGTTCGAATTGTCCGTGTGTAGCAACGCGGGTCCGCGGTGCCGCGACGAGCTTGTCCAAACGCTACAGCGAAAGAAGCGGGAAGAACGTCAGGGCGCCGATCGACTCGTCACGCGCGTCGAGGATGGATGACCGCGGACGCGTCCAACTGCGTCCAGCAGCAGATCGCGACCTGCTTCTCGACCGTCGAGCCCGCAACCGGCGAGGTCGACAACGACTGCTTTGCGAGTGTACCGACGTGCGAACGCGACCACCTGAAGACGCGCCGTGGGGTGCCGGCTGGCGACGAGATGAACGGAGCGCAATGAAACGACTGCGGCGGCGGTACCTGCAAGAGTGCCGGCTCGCGCGGGCGCGGTTTAACGCAGGCGAGCGGGACGTGGTGTTTCCGGCGGGGACGGTTCCGACGCGGCTGCGGCACAAGGTGCTGACCGAACCGGTCCCGCTGGACCTGCTTCTGGCCGCGTAGGTCGGGGGGACAATCGGAATCTGCACAAGGCGAGCCTTGGCTCGTCCGTTTGTGCTGGTTCTTGGGGCCGAGGAGGGCCTCGAACCTGGCCCTTAGGTGCAGGGGTCTACGTCCCCAGGGGCCAGGGGCGGTCTCGCAGTCCCCAGGCTGGGCTCGTCCTGCTAGCAGCCCGTGGTGAAACCCGGCGCGGCGGATCGCGATGGATTTTTCGCTCCT
>CAYGTG010000068.1:0-937 GCA_964352485.1 uncultured Nannocystaceae bacterium
ACCAGGCCAAGGAGAAGCTCGGGGGCATCCTGGCAACCCACCCCAACAGCGCCGACGCGCTGCTGCTGATGGCCCAGGTTCAACTTGAGCTTGGAGAGTTTGACGCCTCCTTGGAGAGCGCCACGCGCTGCACCACGGTGGGGCCCCAGACCGCGGACTGCTGGTTGACGATCGGCGTGCTCAAGCAGAACGCCAAAGACAAACCGGCCGCCGCCGCCGCGTACGAGCGCTACCTGGCTCTCGCGCCCGAAGGCGCCTACGCCAGCGACGCAAAGAAGCAGCTCTCGCGGCTCCGGTAGGCGCTGGGCCGGGCAGACATTCGAGGGTCGTCGCTTTCAAGCGGCGGCCCTTTTTCGATCCTCCGGGGTCTACCCGGCGTCTACCCGGCGTCCGCTTCGAGTTCTTCGAGTTCGACCGTCGCCATCTCCCACTGCTCGTTGACCTCGGCGAGGGCGTCTTCGTCTCGCTGATATGCCGAGAGCAGCTCGTTGCGCTTGCCGGCGTCATTGTAGGTCGCAGGATCAGCCAGCGCCAAGTTCCGCGCGCGCTGGTCGGTTTCGAGGACCTCGATCTTGGCCTCCAGCTCCGCGACCCGCTTCTTGATCGGGCCCAGCTTCTTCCCAGCGTTGGACCGGCGTTGGGCTTCCTCGCGCTTTCGGGCCTTCTTGGCGGCCCGAGATTCCCCGGGTGCCGCGGCGTCGGACTTCGCGTCCGCAGACGCGATCCGGCCCTTGCCAACCTCGACACCGAGCTCGGAGGATGCGGTCGGCTTCTTGGAGTCGGACCGGTCGGGGCCGCTGCGCTCGATGTACTCGTCGAGGGTGCCCGGATAGAGTTCGACCTTCCCACTCTCGACGTTCCAAATCTTGGTGGCCAGCTGCCGCACGAAGCTTCGGTTGTGACTGACGAAGATGAGCGTGCCGTCGTACGTGGACAG
>CAYGTG010000068.1:947-3755 GCA_964352485.1 uncultured Nannocystaceae bacterium
GCTCGACTCGAGGTCGAGGTGGTTGGTGGGCTCGTCCATCATCACCAGGTTTCCAGGGGCGATGAGGAGTCGCGCCAGCGCCACGCGGGCACGCTCTCCGCCAGAGAGCACCTTGATCGGCTTGTCGACGTCTTCGTCGCTGAAGAGAAACGAGCCCAACATGTTCCGCACGGCGGTCTCGGAGGCCCCAGTGTTGCGCTGGGATACCGTCTCGAGGACGGTTTGTGAGCCCGTGAGCACGTCGGCGTGGTGCTGCGCGTAATAGCCCAGCTTCACGTTGTGCCCCAGCTCGATCGAGCCCCCCTTCGCTGCGATCTCGCCCGCGATCGTGCGCAGCAGCGTGGTCTTGCCCGCCCCGTTGACGCCGATGATCCCGATCTTCTCCCCGCGCATGACGGTGAGGTCCACGCCGTCGAGCACTTTGCGCTCGCCGAAGCCTTGCTGCAGCTTCTCCACCGTCAGCGAGACGTCGCCGCTACGCGGGCACGGCGGGAACGAGAACCCCATCACTTTGCGTCGGACGAAGGTCTGGACCTCGTCCATCTTTGCGAGCGCCTTGACGCGGCTTTGTACGGCCTTCGCCTTATTCGCCTGGGCACGAAACCGTTCGATGAACTGCTCGGTTTTTTCACGCTCGCGCGCGAGGTTTCGGGCTTGGTTCTCGAGGACGATCTCTTCCTCGGCGCGATGCTTGACGTACTGGTCGTAGGGGCCGCGAAACTGACGAACGCCTTCGGGCTCCAGACTCACGATGCGCCCGGCCTGGTCCGCGAGGAAGTCCCGGTCGTGACAGATCAGGACGAACGCCCCCGAGTACTGGCGGAGAAAGCCGCCAAACCACGCGACCGTCGGGAGGTCCAGGTGGTTGGTCGGCTCATCGAGCAACAACACGTCGGGGCGCGAGAACAGCAGCGAGGCGAGCACGGCTCGCATTCGCCAGCCCCCGGAGAGCTCCGACATCGGACGCGCGTGCTCGTCGGGCTCGAAGCCAAGGCCGGCGAGGATCCGGTGTGCCTCGTGCTCGGCATAGTGGAGGTCGAAGCTGGCAAGGCGTTCGTGCGCCTCGGCGAGGTCGGCAGAGACGTCCATCATCGCCTCTTCGTCTCCCGACGCCTGCGCATCGGCCATCGCCGCCTCGGCCGAGGTGACCGCCTCTTCAAGCGCGGGACGGCCGGGGACTCCGCCCAACACCGTCTGCAAAACCGTGATGTCGCTGGTTTCGTCGAGGTCCTGAGACAGATATCCGATGCGCGCGTTCTTCTGCAGCCGCACGGAGCCGGCGTCGGGGACCATCTCCCCGGCGAACATCCGCATGATGCTGGACTTGCCGGAGCCGTTCGGACCGATCAGCCCGATCCGATCGCCCGGCGCGATCCGCAGATCGAGGTCCTCCACCAGCTGCTTCTTGCCGAAGCCCAGCGACACCTTGTCGAGCACGACGACGCTCACCGGCCCGCCGTATCACGACCGGCGCGCCCGGAGCAACGCACGGGGCTACACTGTGCCCATGAGCGACGTCGCTGGAGTTGACCCCGAGATGCTGGAGCGACTCCGCCGCGGGGTTCCGCTCGTCCTTGGCCGCACTGGGCGCTTTCGGTTCGACGGGGACGAGGTCACCCATCCACGGGTCGAATCGGCCCTGCGCGCGGGCCTCGACGTGACGGAGCACGGCGAGCCCATCGTCCATCTGGGCACCCAGTGGTGCTATGTGACGGTGGAGGACTGCCCCCTGCGCGTGCGGGCGGTGGGGGAACAAGGCGGCGCTGTGCTGCTGCGCCTCGACGACGGACGAACAGTTCCGCTGGCGGTGCAGACGCTGTGGGAACAGCCGGATCAGGGCCTGCGCGCGACCGTGCCCTCTGCGAGCAGCGGGCGGCCGCTGGCCGTGCGGTTCACCAACCCCGCCAGTATGCAGCTCTCGGAGTGGATTCACGTCGACGAAGACGGCGCTGCAGTGCTCGAGATCGGCTCGGTGCGCCACATCATCGGGAGCACCTCACCGTAGACGAACGTCTTCGAGTCGGATCCCCGCCTCGGGGCACGGCATGACGACCGCGGAGATCGTGCTGTGCTGAAACAGCACATCGACGATACGAACTCGAATGGACTGCGGGGCCGAGGGGATCGGCTGAGGCTCGGACCGGGTCGGCAGTGCACGGCGCTGGTGGGACCGGGCATACGCAACATCGGTCTGTAGCGCTAGCAGCGGAGACACGTTCCAAGTGATCGACCAGGCGTCGACGAAGTCGAGCGGGTCCTGCACCGCCTCGAGCAGCCCCGGATCCAGTCGCTGTGGGTGCGGTACCGCGTAGTCGTCGAGCACCAGCGACCAGCTCTCGCCCTCGCGCATCACGTCGAGCCCGACCGTCGGCAGTTCATGGACAGCCGCGCCTCGTGCAGCGACGACCGCGTCGTTCCACAGATCTTCGGAGACCCGAAGCAGGGTGACGTCCACGCCCTCAACCTCGGACCGACGTAGCGGAAGGTCGAACTGGCGTCCCACGATGATTACCGCTGCGGAGGCTCGCTGCGCCCACGCCTCGACACGCTCGTTCGTGACCGCTTCGTCGTAACCGGCGATGACCACGGGCACCCCGTCCAGCGTGCCGCCCTTGGCACCCTGTCCGTCGGGCTCGATGCCGAGATGTTCGCGCACCCGCGCCTCGAACCGCGCGCTGCGGTCCGGCTCGACGACCCGCTCCACCCGCACCGCTGGGGCATCCACATTGTCGACCTCGAGCAGTCGTTTGGTCGCGATGTGTACGGCCGACCCGGAGCAGTCGATGCCCACAAAGCGCCGACCCAGGG
>CAYGTG010000068.1:3765-15461 GCA_964352485.1 uncultured Nannocystaceae bacterium
CCCAGGGCGCGTGCAGCCACCCCCAAGGTTCCCGACCCGCAAAACGCATCGAGGACGAGGTCACCGGGGTTGGAGGACGCCTCGATGACCCGCCGCACGAGGCTCTCGTTCTTCTGCGTCGCATAGCCGCACTTCTCGCTCGAGAAGCTCTTGATCTGGATCGAGTCGAGCGAGTCTTTCCCACGCAGCGCGAACTCGGAGGGGTTTGCGTTCCAGACGTCGTCGATCGGAACGCCCTTGCCCGTCGGCGGCTTTCCGTCACGCCGAACGTACCCGTCCGGGTACGGCACGTACATCTTGTTGAACGTGAAGGTCTGCGGGTCCTTCACGTAGAAGTAGATCAGGTCGTGGTTGCGAATCCAGTTCTTGGCCTTCGACTTGAACCCCGAGATCCATCCGATCCGCCAGACGATTTCCCGCTGAAAGCACTCGGGACCGAACACCTCGTCCAGCAGCAGCTTGGCCATGTGGCCGATCGTCGGGTCGACGTGCAGGTAGAAGCTTCCATGGGGTGCGAGCAGGGCATGCATGCGGCGAAGCCGAGGCGCCATCATCTGCAGAAAGCCCGTGGGCCCCCCGTCAAAGCGATCGTTGTACGCCGGTGCACGGATCTCCGGCGGTGCCTTGCGGGCTTCGCCGTGCCCAACCCGAGTCGCAACCTGGAACTGACCACCGGTGGAAAATGGCGGGTCGATGTAGATGAGGTCGACGTGCTCCGCGTGGGTCTGCAGCAACGCATCGAGCGCCCCGAGGTTGTCTCCGTGCAGGATGCGATCAGGCTCGTCACCCCGACCGATCTGTTGCACGGTCTGCACGCTCGCCCCGGACGGCGTCGGCTCAAAGAGCGAGCCGTCCTGCGTGTACTTGCCGGGCCAGACGAGCTCGGGCCGGTTCACTCCGCGGCCGCCGGCTTAGTGGGGCCGGCGTTGGGGTCGGACTCGTTGCCGGCGCCAGGAAGCGAGAGCGAGCGGACGTAGGCGGTCAGCACCATGAGCTTGGCTTCCGTGAACTCGCCCGCGAAACCCGGCATCGCAGGCGGCTTGCCCGCTCGAATGACGCCCATGATCTGCTGGTCGTTCTTGGTGGACATCAAGACCAGGTTGTCCAGCCGGCCCATCGCTGCCGGCTGATCGGCGACCCCGCCCCCGTCGAAGCCGTGGCATCGAGCGCAGTACTGGTCGTAGATCTGCTTTCCATTGATCGGCGTGGTCGGCCCGGTCGGGTCACCGCACGCGAGTGCGCCCAGACCGAGCGCTAGAGGCAAGCCCAGCTTCATGCGCAGCAGACCTAGCATGCGTGAGGCGGCAGTGGCCAGGCCCCGCGGCCCAAAGACGCGCCCACGACCAGGTTGCTCTGGGGTCCATCCCCCTCACCGAAGCAGGTCTCAGCGGGTCAGAACCGAGGCTGCAGCTGGAGCGCGACGGTGCTGGGTCCGGGCTCGGGCACCGGAGCGCCGGAATCCGGCGCGGGATCGGCCGGGCTTGCGTCCTCGGCTTGGCCCTCGGCCGTGGGCTCGGCGGGCGGCTCAGCTCCCGGCGCAGGCGTAGCCGCTCCGGGTGCGGCCAGCGACGCGTCCGGCCCGGGCTCGCCCTCGCCCTCGCCCTCGTCCTCTTTGGCGGCTTCGGCCGGCGGAGCCTCGGAGGGCACAGGCGTGGGTATGGACATTGCTCGGGGCTCTTCACCGGGGTCGAGCACGACATTTCCCTCGGCGTCGATGAGCGCCCCGCGTGGCGGAATGTAGTTTCCCTCACCGTCGAGCACCCCCAGGCGCATCCCGAGGCTGTCGTTGTAGATGTCGACCGCGCGCTCGTAGCCCTGCCGGCTCTTTCCGTAGAACACGCCCGAGGTGATCGCAAAGCCGACCGTTGCCAGCCCGCCACCGAGCAAAACCCCCCCGGCCGGGTCGATGTCGCCGAGGTTGAGGCCCTCGCGGGCGGACGCAGCAGCGCCTGCGATGGTGAGGATACCCGCGGCGACCGTGAGCGCGGCGAAGAGCCGGCTTCGGCGAAGCTGGCGCGTCGGAAGAGCTGATGCCGCGCTGGCGTCGGAGCGGAGCACGACATCGAGGGACTGCCAGCTGCGCGGGGTACTCGGGTCGGTTCCCTTGGTGAACCGGGTGCCTTGCGGCATGTCCTCGGTATAGATTTGCTGCTCGGCGTACTGCCGCTCTCGCTCGTCGCGGTCCTCGATCTTCTCGAGCGCGGCGAAGTCCGTGGGCGGAAGCTGAGGCGTCAGGGTCATACACCCTGGAGCAGTCCCGGCCACGAGCGCGAGGCTCAGCAGACCCGCCGGCCATCGGCGAGTTCGGCCCGTCAGAGTCGGCGGCGCAACGGCCCCAGAGCTCACCGAAGATCCAAAAGAGTCCCTCACGTTCGCGCCCGACGGTATCACGTCCACCTCGCTCCGGAAGCGGTCTCGCCCCCCACGCCAATCGTGAGAACGCCGCAAGACCCGCATGCCGCCATGCCCTCAACGTGCAGCCCGATCCGGGCTTACAGTTCCGGGTCGTCGCGCCGGTTCCGGTTCAGTGAAGCGCGTCAAACGCCCGGCTGTGGGCCCGCTTCATGCCCTGAGCCTCCGCGAGGCCCAACCGCGGAGCGGGGGATGGGCGGGGTGATGCGCCCTTGGGCTTCTTCGGCGCGGTCGGGTCGATTGCCGGGCCGCGGTTGGCGCTGCTGACCCGCTTGGGCGCCAGTCCCGAGAGCGTCACGAAGCGGCGATCTTCTTCTCCAGCCGAGCCAAGCGGCGTGGACACGGAGCCAACGAGGCCTTGGCGACCTCGAGCGCGAGGTCTGGGCGGCGGGCTCGATGTTCCAGGTGTTTGGCCAGCGCCTCGTGAGCACGAACGTGGCCCACGGACGCTTCGCAGACCCGGCGCCACAGCCCTGCCGCGGCGTCGTGGCGTTCCGCGGTGCGGTGGAGATCGGCCAGCAGCAGCGCCGCATCGACCCACACCTGCTTGCGACCCGATGGCGGGGCGCCGTCCACGAGAGGGCGCAGGAGCCCGCTCGCCGCCTCTGCGGACTCGATCTGCCGCAGATGGGTGGCCGCGCCCACGGCCTCGGACAGCGAGGCAGGCTGCTCGAGCCGCTGCGCAACCGCGGTCGCCACCGAGCACAGACCAAACACGTCTCCACGGTTGTGGAGCTGCGCGGCCGCGAGGTCATCCCGCAAGAACGGATCGAGAGCATCCTGCGCGGCGGTATCCGCATCGGTGTCTGCCAGGGCTTCGGCGAGACCGGGCGTGGCGACCATACGCTCCCACAGCTCGGCGATCTCCATGCCGCTCATGTCCCCGCGCCGGCGATGCCCGAGCACTTCGGATTCGATCGTGCCCAAGCGGCAGTTGGGAAGCGCGGCCTTGAACACCCGCCGAGTGGCGAGCATCAGGTCGAGGTGGGCCGCATTCAGGGACGGAACCAGTCCTCGGCTCGCGCCATCGCCCAGCGCCAGCCGCTGCGCCCGAGTGCGCAGGCGGGGTAAATCGAACGACTTTCCGTTGTACGACAGCAGGCGCGTGCCCGGCTCCAACACGCGGTCGAGGCATGAGAAGACGTCGGCCAGAAACGCCCGTTCGGCGCCCGGCGAGTGCAGCGTCCACTGCATCAGATGAACCCTGCCCCGCTCGTGCCACGCAAGCGCGGCCATGTACGGGACCAGCGAAGCCCCCAAACCGCTCGTCTCGATGTCGAGCACGACCACCGGGCGCGACGCGTGAACCACGGCGGCTGCTGGACCCTCGAGCGCCCGCACTGCGGCGGCGACGCTGGCAGCATCGGGTACGAACAGCGTCTCCATCCCTCGGGGGACCGCGTGTGGGCCCAACGCACCCATCAGCGGCGTCTCGACCGGTGCGGTCCACCGCGTTTGCTCCCAGCCCTGGCCGCCACCAACCCTTGAGCCCGCTGCCCCCGCATCGACACTCGCCTTCGACGGACCCCGGGCGACCAAGCGATCGCGCAGCCTCATGTCTGGGCCTGCCCCAAGACCAGCCGGGCCCGCATCGCTTCGAAGACGGACACGACGTCCCCGCGAGAGACCTCCCAGGCTTCGTCCGAACTGGGGCCCATGCATGTGGGACATCCTTGCTCGCATCCGCAGCACGAGACCACCGTTTGTGCGCGCTCCAACAGCGAGAGCCCGAGGTCATGCGCGGCGCTGGCCAAGCCCGCGCCGCCGGGATTGCGATCGTAGAGCACGATGTACGGCTGCGACGCGGCGTGAAGCACCGCGTCGGGTGAAGGCTTGCGGCTGAGTGTGATCACCGGGCCCCAGCTGCCGGGATGCCCCGCGGTGAGTACATGGCCAAGGTCCCCGGTGTCACACATCAGGACCATCGCCGCAACGTGCCGCAAAGCGTGGGCGACCGCCAGTGCCGTGGCCGCTCGCCGAACAGGATCATGGGCTCCGGGAGACTCTTCGCTTCCGAGCGCCGGTGGATCGGGGACTGCCCAGTAGGCGGCGACCGTATGCAGCTCGAGGTCGGGCAACGCGATGGGCCCAAAGCCGATGTTCTCGTGGGTTCCGAAGCGGATCTTTTTGAACCCCGGCACCTGCCGCATCAGGTGCGCCAAGCCCTGGCCCGCCCGCGGTGCCTGGACCACGTTTGCACCGGCGCCCGCGACCTGGGTGTCGGACTCGGGCGCCTCGAGATCCGGATCGATGACCCGAACGTTCGTGTTGCAGATCGCCTCGGTGTAGTAGTCGGCCTCGACGTGGCGGACATAGGCCTTGCGAGGCTCCCACTGCAGATCGACCACCTCGTGGGTGCGACCCTCGACGGTGTAGATCGCACCGGGGTGCAAGTACAGGGGCGCGTCTTCGAAGTCGACCTCGGCCAGGATGTCGCCGGTGGGCTGATCGATGACCGTGAAGTTCTCTTCGATGGGACCGCGAATCTCGACGGCTGCGCTGGGGTCTTCTCCGCCTGCGGCGGTGTAGACCGCGGTTTCGCCCTCCCCGGCCCGCACCAGCGCACCGTGCTGCGCGAGGTACTCGAGCCCATCGCGCAGGTCTTCCTGCGAGAGGCCGGACCAAACGTTCGCCAGGTCGCTCCCGACGAACGCCTGCTCATGCGCTGCACAGCGCAGATGGGGCAGCAACACGTCGGGGTTGTCCGGGTCGACCCGCGCATGCTCCGGCGGCGTGCCCCACAGAAAGGAGGCGTCGGCGGCGACGAACTGGTCGAGCGGCGAAGAGTTGAGGCAGACGACGCCGAGCGCCGGACTCTGACGGCGGCCTGCCCGTCCCAGGCGCTGGACGGTGGCCGCCCGAGTGCCCGGATACCCCGACAGCACGACCGCATCGATGCCGCCGATGTCGATTCCAAGTTCGAGCGCGTTGGTAGCCGCGACCATGGTGGCCTCACCCGTCCGCAACGCGGACTCGACCTCCCGCCGCCGGTCTGGCAGGTAACCCCCGCGATAACCCCGGATCGAGGACGCGGACGAACCTTTGCCAGACTTGCCCGCGCGCCGGTCAGCCCGCGCATCGTCTTGCATGTAGCGCGTGAGCAGCTCGACGGCTTTGCGGGTGCGGCAAAACAGGAGCGTGGGTACGGCCGCCTCGCGCAGCACGGTGGACACGGCCCGCGTGACCTTGACCGCGTCGCGCCGGACCCCAGTGAGCGCGTCGACGACCTTGGGGTTGAGGACGATCGTAGTGCGGGGACCGCAGGGGGCCCCGGATGCATCGAGCAGCTCCGGCGGGCGCGAGGCTGAGCGACCGGTGAGCCGCATGAACAGCTCGTCGGGGTTGGCGATCGTCGCCGAGCTTCGTCGCGAGCTCGGCGAGGACCCGTAGTGCGCACACAGCCGAAGCAGCCGTCGCAACACGTTGGCGACGTGGGCTCCGAACACCCCGCGGTAGGTATGAAGCTCGTCGAGGACCACGTAGCGGAGCCCTGCGAGAACGCTGGCCCAACCTTCGTGGTGCGGGAGCATGCCGCGATGCAACATGTCGGGGTTCGTCGCGATGACATGCGCCTTGCGGCGTGCAGCCCGGCGCTCGTCGGGCGGCGTGTCTCCGTCGTAGACGGCAACGCCCACGGGCGCGCCTTCGATGCCCGATGCCATCGTGCGCAGCGCCTCGACCTGGTCCCGACCCAGCGCCTTGGTGGGGAACATCATCAAGGCCCGCGCCTTGGAGTCGGCCAGCACGGACTGAAGGATGGGCACCTGATACGCGAGCGATTTACCCGACGCGGTCGACGTGCTGAGCACGACATCACGACCCGCGAGCGCCGCGTCGATGGCTCGAGCCTGATGCGTGTAGGGACGGTGCAGACCGTGTGCCTTCAACGCCGCGAGGAGCCGCGAATCGAGCTGCTGCGGCCACGCACCGAACGCGCCGGATCGGGCGGGTTCGCGGTGGATCGCAACGACATCGACCTCTGGAAGCGTCTGCAGCTTCTCGAGGACCCGTTCGATGGCCCGGTCATCACGACCCAAACTTGGACTGAGACCTGGGCCCGAACTTGAAGCAGGAGGGCTGCCCGAAGGCAACACTCCCCCCGCGCCAGACGTAGCAGGAGATGTACCGTCGCCTGCAGATTGAAGGAGTGCCGAAGCGCGGGAGGAGCTTGGTCTTGGTCGTAGCATTGAACGCCAAGGTGCGCTCAAGCTGAACGCAGACACAGCGGTATCATACGTTCAGGAGCGCGGTCAACTTGTTTAGAAACAGCGATCGATCGCCTGCTCGCATCGAACGCAAGCCCTGGGGCCGGGGCACCCTGTCCCTCGGGGACTGCGCGGCCCGAGGCTGCGCGCGACCCGCTAGTCCTCATCAGGCAGCGGCTCGGGCGGCGGCGGGGCCCGGACGAGCTGATCGAGGAGCTCGACAAAGTCGCTTGTAAGGGGACGTACATAGGCCTGAGGGCCCGCATTGGAGGGATGTTCGAACCCAAGGCGCTGTGCGTGCAGCAGGGGCCGTCCCTGCCCGTCGCTGAAGCCACGGACCATCGGTCCCGTGTAGTCACGGATGTAGACCTTCTCCCCCACGAGCGGATGACCGGACTCCGAGAGGTGGATTCGGATCTGATGTTGCCGCCCGGTCTCGAGCCGGCACTCGATGTAGCTGACCTGCAGCGATCCGCCGCCGACGACCAGCTGCGGTGGCACGTCGAGCACGTCGAGCACCTGCACGTGGGTCGTGGCTTCTTTCGCAGGTTGGCCCGCAGGAGAGCCGCGACGGGCTCGTCCGCGCAAGCCGTCGCCGCGGTTGCGAACGATCGACGTCGACACCGTCGCGTCCTCGGCCCGGCCCAGCACCAGCGCCCGGTAGCGGCGGTCGACGGAGTGCACACGAAACTGCTGTTGTAGGTGTCGCTCCGCACTCTTGGTGCGTGCGAAGACGAGAACACCGGTGGTGTCGATGTCGAGCCGCTGGACCACCCGCAGCATCGGCGTTGGCTTTTGGGTTCTTCGGCGCAACGCCATGGTGGCGAGGTGCAGGAGCGTCTCGCGCTCTCCAGCGTAGGGCACGGAGATCAACCCTGCAGGCTTGTCCACGACCACGACGTCGCGATCGACATGCAGCAGCTCGATGTCGTGGGTCTTGGCTTTCTCGGTGCGGACGGTGATCTCGATGCCCTGTCCGCACGTCATCCGAGCGGCGTGGTCGGTGGTCACCACGCCATCGGTTTGCACATGCCCGCGGCTGATGATTCCTCGAACCTGATTCCAGCTGCGCCCGGGCATCTGGCCCCGCACAACTGCGGCCAGCGTCTTGCCGTCGCCTTCTTCGTCGACCTCGAAGGACTGGGGCTCGATGCGATCGTCGTTCATGCGGAACCCGCTTCGTAGCGCGCATCGGGGATGAGCACCAGCTTGCCGACCGTTTGCCCAGATTCCAGGTCTCGATGGGCCTGTCCGACCTTGCTCAGCGGGTAGGTCGCAACCGGGGGGGGCCGCAGCACCCCGGCATCGGCCAACTCCAGCAGACGGGCCATGGACCGATCGAGGAGGTGGGTCTGCTCGAACATGTAGCTGAGGTTGAACCCCATCACGCTGCGGTTTCGGGTCGTGAGGTCGAGCGGGTTGAACCGAGGGGTTCGCAACCAGTCCCACGCAAGCTTCAGGATGTTCATCCGCTGGCCCGCGCGGGGGAGCATCGTGGCGAAGCCGTAGACCACCACCCGTCCGGTCGGTGCGGTGTGTTCGTAGCTCTGCCCCAGGGTCGCAACGCCGTTGGCGTCGAAGACCGCGAGATATCCGGCGGGGGCCTGCGCTCGTGCGGCCGCCCAGAGGTCCTCGCGTGATTTGTCGATGACCGCATTCGCGCCCAGATCCCGGACCAGCTCGACCTTGTGCGATGCCCCGACAACGCCCACGACGTGGCACCCGCGATGACGGCCGAGCTGGACGAGCACCCCGCCCACGCCGCCCGCGGCCGAATGCACCAAGATGGGGTCGCCGGGGCGGACCGATGCCAACTCCGCCATCGCGTAGTCGGCGGTCAAATGCACGGCGCAAAACGCCGCGGACGCGGCTGCATCGAACCCTTTGGGCCGCGGAAACACCTGCCCCCGGGCCACGCAGAGCTCGGAGGTGTACCCCCCAAAGCGGGTCACAGCCATGACCTCGTCACCGACCTCGAGATCGGCGACGTCGGAGGCCACTTCGCTGACCACCCCGGCGACCTCGAACCCCGGCGTGATCGGCCATCCGACAAACTCCTTGGCGGATTTGTACAACCCCATCCGGACGATGCAGTCGGCGTAGTTCACTCCGATCGCTTCCACGTCGATTCGGACCTGTCCCGACGCGAGCGCGGCCGAGCGACGCTCCAGCAACGTCAACCGCTCGTAACCACCGCTCTTGGGAATGACGACCACCTGCATGGCCGCGGCAATGTAGCCGAGCCGGCCGTCCACCGATACGGGTCGGCCTCGCGCGACCGCCCACGCGACCGCCCACGTTACCGGTAAGGGTCGGGCCGATACGACAACAGGGCGATCTCGAATTGGCGCAAGTGCTCGATCGCGTTGCAAAGACTCTCGACCACGTGCTCGACGTCGGGCGCTGGGAGTGCGGTCGCGAAGACATCCTCCCCCCGCTCGAACACGCCGGGGGCGAACAGTAGGCCGCGCAAGGGTCTGGGGTCGAGCCGGAGCTCACGCAGCAGCGCGTACTCGGCCGCGCCCAGTCCCTGCAGGCCGCACATCCAGTCCCAGAGCGTTCGCCGGGCTTCGGTCAGGGCCATATCGAAGTCGGTGTAGCGCCAAGAGGCGGCGCTGAGCATTCGAGAGAGCGGGGTTTCGAGGACACGCCGGGTTGCCCGGGCACCGCAGACCAGGCCTTGCAAGCGTGACGGCAGATGGTTGACCTCGAGCGGAAGCGCGACCTCCAGCTGGGCGAGCCGGACCCCGACCGCGCGGCGGCGAAACACGTTCTGTGTGCCCCGAACGACCGCCCAGGAGGCAGCCGTCGCGGTCAGCGCCGCCGTCAGTAGCTCCAGAACCCCACCCTTCCAAAATGGATTGTACCGCGTCACTGACGGTCTGCACGCCGGAACCCACCCCGGAGTCCCGAGCACGAAGCAGTGGGGTCTGAGACCCTCCGTTGCGATGAGCAGCCCCCGCCCCCTCGAAGGCCTCACCGTCCTGGAGCTCGGGCAGCTGCTCGCGGGTCCGTTTTGCGGGTTCATGCTGGCCGGATTCGGCGCGAGGGTCATCAAGGTGGAGCCTCCAGGGAGCGGCGACGCGATCCGCAGCTGGCGGGTCCTCGACGACGACGGCACATCGCTGTGGTGGCGCTCGCTGGCTCGAGACAAGTACAGCGTCACCGCGGACCTCAGGCAGCCGGCCGGTCAGGAGATCGTGCGCGACCTCGTCCGCTCGGGCGTCGACGTGGTGATCGAGAACTTCAGGCCCGGACGCATGGAGGCGTGGGGTCTCGGCCCGCAAGCGATTCATGCCATCGACCCGCGGGTGGTGATGGTGCGCATCTCGGGGTACGGACAAGACGGGCCCTACGCCTCGCGACCCGGGTTCGCCAACATCGCCGAGGCATTCGCCGGCTTTCGTCACCTGACCGCCGAACCGGGTCGGCCTCCGGTGCGAGGCGGCGTGAGCCTCGGGGACACCAACGCTGGACTCCACGCAGCCTACGCAACGCTCGCGGCGATCTACGAACGCGACGTCGGAGGCTCAGGCAAAGGCCAGGTGATCGACGTGGCGCTGTACGAGTCGATGTTCAACATGATGGAGAGCCTGCTGCCGGAGTACGACCGCAAGGGCGTGGTGCGCCAGCCGACCGGGGGCGCCCTACCCGGCATCGTCCCCAGCAACACCTACGCGTGCAGCGATGGGCGCATCGTCATCGGAGCCAACAGCGAGCGACTGTTCACCGCCCTCATGCAACGCATCGAGCGCGATGACTTGGCGCTCGATCCCGCGCTCGCCACCAACGACGGACGCAGCGAACGCGCCACAGAGATCGACCGCGCCATTGAAGCCTGGACGTCACGGCACACCTGCGCCCAAGCGCTCGAGGACCTGCGCGACGCAGAGGTTCCCAGCGGACCGATCAACACGATCGCCGACATCGTCGCTGATCCCCACGTGCAGGCTCGCGAGATGATGCCCGAGCTCCCCCTGCCATCTGGGGACATGCTCAAGGTTCCTGCCGTGGTGCCCAAGCTGTCACGAACGCCGGCGGGAAGCCGGTGGCTTGGCCCCGAGCTCGGACAACACAACGCGGAGATCTACGGAGACCGACTCGGCTACACCCCACAGAAGCTCGAGGCGCTCAAGGCCTCGAACACGATCTAAGTTACCTTTTCCTGGGAATGGGGAGCGGGTCCGGGTCCAGCATGTCGGGGCCCCCATAGATGGGCTCATCGGGCTGCGGTGGTGGCTGTGGGTCAGCCTCGTCGGGGTCGTCCGGGTCAGGCTGATTTCCGCCGGAATCCGGCCCGGGCGCGGGCACCGGACGCGTATCCGGCTCCTCGGCGCTGGAGTCCATCATCTGCGGCGAGCCATAGATCTCGCCCTGCGGCTCGCTGGGTGCAGGAGGGTCGGCCTGGGCCGGTTTTTTGGGGACGGGCGTGGTCGAGTCCGACGCCGCGGGCACGGGATCCACCATCTCCGGACCGCCGTGGATGCTCTCCGCCGGTCGCGTGCAGGCCGAGGCTGCCAACAAGGGAAGACTGAGAAACACAGCGGCGATGGCGGGTGCGAACGTCGCGGGGACGCCAGTCTCTCCGCAAAACGGGCATGCATCGCCGGCGCGAAGGAGTCGTTCGCAGGAGGAGCAAGGCGTCAGTTGCATCCACTCGAGGGTAGCCCGACCCTTGGGCGCGGGGATCGACTTTCACCGCTCCAAGTCGCGTTCGAGCTGGATCGGGACCCTCAGCAGCGCAGAGGGCTCGCCGTGGCGAACGCGCGCAACGCTCCGTCTCCGACGAGGTCGCCTCGTTTGCATCGGGCTGCCGGCTGTGGTCGCCTTGCCCTGCATGCGGACGCGAACATGCGCGGTGATGCTTGTCGGAATGCTCGCAGCCTTGGGGCCAGCCGGATGCGACGCCGACGTCGACTCTCCATTCACCGCCGTCTCGGCGGGTGGAACCGGCACCGTGCCCGCAGCGACCGGAAGCGGGGCGACGGACTCCGGATCCTCCGGCACGAGCGGGGCCATCGAGACCTCGGTCGGGCCTGTCGTCGCGGACGTGCTGCTCGAGACCGCGTCGGAGGTGGG
>CAYGTG010000069.1:0-15444 GCA_964352485.1 uncultured Nannocystaceae bacterium
GGCCGGTCCCCTCCCCACCCACGTCGAGTTTGTCACCCGACTCGTCCCCGGAGCCCGGTCCGGAGTCCGTCCCGTTCATTCCGGAGGCAGGTGAAGTGAGCCCCGAGGCGACGAGGTCATCACCTTCGCGCTCTTCGGAGCAAGCAAGCGCCGCGAGGCTGTAGACGAGGGCAAGGCTGCAAGCGGCAAGGCTGGGGCGGGTCATGTCAGTGCTCTGGGCCCGATCAATGCGGCCGTTCGAAAGAACCCTGGCGGAGCCGTGCGGTGCTGTCAATACGGTGCCCGGGGAACCTTTTGCAGCCGCGATCGCACATCCCTGCTGAGACTCCATCACGTTCGAGCGAGACCATGCGCTCATCCTCCGCCGCAAGGTCGGCGAGGATGTGCAGCTGCGCCTCCAGCAGATCGAGCACCTCGCCTTCGCGGTAGCGCTTGCTTTGCATCTCCTCGGCCAGCGCCTCGCCATCGACCAGCTCCTGCACGAGGAACAGCGACACCGCGCGGCCCGTCGTGGTCGTGAAGTCGTCGAGATCGGCGGGGACGCCCGGCAGGTCGAGCTGGCGCAGGACCGCCGATCAAGCAGCGGGTCACCCCTTCACCAAGGGTGCTCGGTGCCGTCCCACTGCAGAAACTTGCCCGCATGCTCTGGCGTGAGATCGGATGCGACACCGCGGGAGTTGATGCCGGCGTTGTTGATCAGCAGATCCACCCGGGTGCAGTGCTGCCGCACCCACGTCCCTGGAGCTCACGTAGGCAGTGCGCCCGCTGCCGGATGCGCCGAAGAAGCTGCCGTCGGCCACTGACCTTGGCCGAGCGCCTCGCTCGACCGCTCGCCTCCGAGCTGGGCCTCGTCGTGCGGGACACCCCCGGGCCCCTGGGGGGCTTCACCGTGAAGATGGCGTGGCACCGCCGCACCCAGGACGACCCCGCGCATCGTTGGCTGCGCGATCAGGTTCGGGCGCTAGTACCTCATGCCCAAAGTTCGTGCCGGGTTTCTGCGCGACCCCCTTCGGGGTGTGGGGTCGCTCCGAACCCCTCGGTCACCGAGATCTGCGTTCGGTACTTTCTATCTCTCCCGCTGCGCGTCCCTTCGGGACGCTTCGCTCTCTTGCTCCGCCCCCTTCTCCCGAAACCCGGAACGGACTTCAGATCTGCGGTACTAGGCCGCTCCTGAGGCCTCTGACCGCCGCGCATGGATGCGAGCGAAAGAGGAAGAACGAAAATCGTCAGGCTCAGCTCACGGTGCCGGGGTGGAGGATCCTGAGGCGTCGATGCTGGCCACCGCGATCCCCACGCCGAGGCCGGACTTGACGTTGACGCCGACGACCACCTGGTCGTCGACGATGTCGATGACCTCGGCGCGCCGCTCTCGGTCTGCGTATAAGTCGGCATAGGCCACCGTCCACTTCGTCTCTCCCGAGAGATCGACGGCGCTGATCTGGTCGGGGGTGGCGTTGCGAGCCGGCTTGGACCGGTGCGTGACCACGAGCGGGCCGGAGTCGCCGAGCCTCCGGACGCAGCCGGAATCGGCCACGAACTTCGGTCCGAACATCGGGGCGCTCTCGGCCTTCGTCACCGCTTCGGGGGAGAGCGGCGACGCTGAAACCTCTAGCCGCTGACCGCCGCTGTCGTCGGGTACAAACTTGACGCAGACATCCAAGCCGCAGACTCGGTTCCGGCCCCCGCGGCACACCAGGTCCCGCGGGATATCGGCGGGGTGGGAGGCCAGGTAGTCCTCGAACTTCACGAGGTTGCCCTCGACGGTCGGCACGTATTTGGTGTCGTTGGCAACGATGCCCAGATCTCCGGTTTCGCGGTGGACCGGTCCGATGAACTCCGGATGACCGTGGTTCGAAAGAGACACGCCCGTGGCGATCGGCGCGTGCCGGTCTCCCAGCTCCTTCGCTGCGAAGACGACGCGGCCCGCGGCGACATCGATGAGGAATGGCTCGGAGCCAGACATGAGCCACACCCGATCCCCGATGGCACCGATGGCCCCGGTCGCCGGCGGCGCCTTGAACGTGCGAACCGGATCGGTGCTGGAGGGCTCGAAGACGTAGAGCTCGGCCGTGGTGAGAGCCTCTTGGCCTATGCGGTCGGGGGAGCCGACGTTGTCGACGGTCGTCCCCGTGGCCAGGACCCACGGCTGTTTTCCGGATCCGCCCGCCACGATGGGCGTCAAAGCGGAAGGGCCGCAACCCGTCGTAAGGACCCACGCGCAAGCCGTCAGAGTGAATTTGCACCTCAGCGACAGGTCCGCGGGGAGGCAGAACCTTCGGGGGGCGGTTGTTACCAGGCCAATCGCGGCGATTGAGCCAGCGTTCGCAGGAGTCCGCGTCAGCCAGCCGCAGCGGCGGTCGAGATTTCGTCCTCGGCGCGGACGACGCTTTAGACTCGAATCGCCGCGACGAGGCAATTTGGCTCTAGCTGCGGTGAGAATCGTGTGGTCAGACGCAAGATATGCTCCTACATTGAGCCTCGTGATGGGGAGAATCGGGGTCTTGTCGGTTGGGCTGTTGCTGATCGCGTGCGGCTCCGAACCCGGCGGACGGCCCGGTGCGGCCGGCACCGCAGGTGGCAAGGCCGACGACAGCAACGGATTCGATCCCTCGCTCTCGCCGCACTACAACGCGGTCGCGGCGTGCCTGGTGAATGCGGCGAAGGAGCGCGCGGGCGATCAGCTGCAGGCCGAGGAGAACCTTCGCGCGTGTGTCGGCAACGCCAACAACGAGGTGTGGTCTTTGGTTCAAAGGAGCATCCCCGCGCGGCTCCCCAACGAGTACACCGGAGAACTCGACCCGGTCGAAGGCGACGAGGTCGACGTGCTGGCGCAGCGGCTTCGTGCGTCGCAGATGCTCGTGTGTGAGGTGTTTGCAGGGGTGCTCGGCGGAGACGACGATCGCGAGCAGGCGCTGGTCGAGGCCCGCTGCCTCTCGGAGGCGGAGGTTCACACCGCCAACCTCATCGATGCACACTTCGAGCTCGGGTTCCCGCGCTTGCAGCTCTCACCCAATGATCGCCGATTCGAGCGCTGCAACGCGCGCCTCGAGGATGCGATCGCTGGGGGATGGACGCCGCCCGAAGAGGCCATCCCATCCGAACACGACGACACGCCGCTCACCGAAGAGGCGTGGCGCGTCTCGGTTCATCACCATCACCGCGACTGCATGAAAGGCCAAGACGCGGAGCTCCGCGTGGCCTGGGCCGACGATCTCGCCGACCGCGAGGCCTATGTGGATCAAGACTTTCGCCGCCGCCTGCGGTTCGTGACCGGAAGCTTCGAGCGGGAGTCGAGAGCGAGCCGAAGGATGTGTGAGTTCTTTGCGTATGCGACCGAGGACGAGCCCCTGCTCGCCACGGCGCTTTGCATGTCCGACAGCACCGCGCAGGCAGGCACGCTCATCGACGTGCTCACCAGCGAGCCAGAGGTCGACGAGGGGTCGACCGGCGAAGCTCCAGACGCAACCGGAGAACCACCGCCGCCGCGCGATCCTCCTGTTGATCCTCCTGTTGATCCACCGCCCTCCGGTGACGACGAAGCCTGCTATCCAGGAGTGACCGGCGACTACACGACCTGCCTGCCGCTCGTTTACCCGGCGTCGGTGATCGATGGCTACGACTACCCTGCACCGCTCAACGGCTCCGCAAACTACCGGGGCCCGATCGGCTTCATCGACCTCGATGCCGTCGACCCCAAGTCGCAGCTGAGCCGCGACTTCACCCTGTCCGAAGTCGCACATCGCTGGAAGGGCCGCTACGCGGTGGTGCAGCCTCACGCGATCGCGTCTCTTCAGGCGCTGCGGGACGAGGTCGGTTCCATCACCGTCAACTCCGGCTACCGCTCGCCCGAGTACAACCGTGGCGTCGGTGGCGCGACGCATTCGCGCCACAAGTACGGCGACGGGTTCGACATGGATCCCAACGACGTCTCGCTGTCCACGCTCGAGAACGCCTGTCAAAACAACGGTGGGTTCTTGGTCGAGTACACCTCGCACGTGCACTGCGACTTCCGCTTTTCCGCCATGGACGAGTCGTTCTTCGGCAAAGCTCCCTGAGCGACCGCGGATCCGAAGTCTGTTTCGGCTTTCGGGAGAGGTTCGGAGCAACAGAGCAGAGCCCGAGCGCGAGCCCGGCCTGAGCGGTCGCCAGCGACGGCCTGGACGTCCCGCTTTTCACGGGATCAGTTCGGGCCCATCATACGTCTGAGACTACGATGGCAGACCCCAACGACCGTGTTTCTCGGTTCATGGCCGAGTTCGGTCCGCGGCGTGACGTCGAGTCGCGCCGGGTGCTCGCCGTCGTACGACGGCGGATGCTCGGGAGGGCGCACAAGACTCAGATCAGCCGGTACGAGCAGCTCGAGCGCATCGGGCATGGCGGCATGGGCGTGGTCTACCGGGCGCTCGACCCCTTGCTGAAGCGACCGGTCGCGATCAAGGTTCTACACCCCACGGCGGGCGACCAGCGGCGCATCCTGAACGAGGCACGAGCCCTGGCCCGCTTCTCCCACCCCAACATCGTGGGCATCCTCGACACCGGGCGAGAAGGAGACGAAGTGTTCGTCGTCATGGACTACGTCGATGGCGAGACCTTGGCCGACGTACTCTCGCGGAAGCCCTCGCTCACCGAGCTGATGCCGTTCCTCGAGCAAGCGGTCGAAGGGCTCTGTGTGGCCCACGAGCGCTCGTTGGTGCACCACGACATCAAGCCATCCAACATCCTGATTTCCAAGGCCGGCGTGGCCCGGATCGCCGACTTCGGCCTCGCGCGCCTGATGCAGGACGGCGCGTCCCCCATCGGCGGAACGCGTGGCTTCGCTGCCCCCGAACAGCTCGCAGAGCGTCCCTGCGATGCCCGCGCGGATATCTTCTCGATGACCGCCATCGTGTATGCCGCGACCTACGGACACATGCCTCCTCGAGTCGACGCCGAGGTGCGAGTCCCCACGGCCGCCAATGTGTCCGACCGGCTCCGGCGCTTCCTCGCACGCGGGCTCGCAACCGACCCAGAGCAGCGTCCGCCAGCGATCCGAGCGTGGTGGGCGGATCTACGCAGAGCGAAGCGCTCACGCTTGCTGCCGGTCACAACCTCACTCGCCGGCTTCGGGCTCCTGTGCGCCGCGGCGCTCTGGAGACCCTCGGCGGATGTGTCCGGACCCTGCGCACAGGCACGACACTTCGCGTGGACGGATGCTGCCCAAACAAAGGTGCGAAACCAGCTGGACTCGACCCGACTCCCGTTCGCTGACGAGGTCTATCGAGGCGTGGACGCCAAGCTCACGGCCCACGGCCGATCGTGGCGCGACGTTCGTGACCGCGCCTGTGCGGCCCGAGACTACGCGGCGCTCGCATGCTTGGACACGCAGCAAGCCCGCACCGCGGGGCTCGTGGCGTGGCTGGGCACCCTGCGCGTGGATGAGGTCCAGAGGGTCACGCGGGCGCTGTCGAGCCTCCCCGAGCCCGAACTGTGCGCCGACGCCCCGGACGAATCCCTCTCGCCGGAGCTCGAGCGCTTCGATGAGGACGTCGCCCGCGCGCAGGCCCTGGTGTCCGCGGGACGCTACGGCGAGGGCCGAGAGCTTCTCGAGGAACTGGAGCTGCCCACCGACACCCGTAGGCATGCTTCGAGACTCGCGAGCTACGCGCTCACGTTGGCCCGCGCCTTCGAGCAAGCCGGGGACTACGACGCGGCTGCCGCCGATTTCGAGAAGGCGTACCTGCTGGAGCTTCTCGCGGGTCGAGACGGGTTGGCCGCACGAGCCGCGAGTCGGCTCGCCGCCCTGAACGCCTCCAAGCTCGGCGATCCTCTCTCGGCTCAACGATGGTTGCGCAACGCGGCTGCGGCGGTGTCTCGAGCCTCGCTCATGTCGGAGGAAGATCGAGGGGGCATCGCAGTGTTTCGTGCGCAAACCTTGCTATCGATCGGTGACGTCGAAGGCGCGTGGGAGGCCCGCCATCTCGCGGATTCGCTGCTCCCCCCCAGGGACAGGCGACGTGCCGATCTCGCGACGGTGCTGGCATCGATCCGCCACCGTCGAGGAGACATGGCTGGGGTCGTCGAAGCACAGCAGAGCGGGCTCGCCATCATGCGAGAGTCTCTGGGGGAGTCACACCCTCAGGTCCTCGCAGGCATGAGCAACCTCGCGTTGGGATGGTTCGAACTCGGGGAGTTAGATGAGGCGGAGCAACTGTTCCACCAGGTCCTTCGGCACCTCGACGGGACCCCAGAGTTCCTCCCAGAAACCCGGACGGTGGCTCTGTTCAACCTCGCCAACCTGCGCAGTGCACAGGGCCGCTACGAAGAGGCCGTGTCCCTCTACGAGCAGACGCTCGAGCTGCAGGAGGCGACCGTGGGCATCGACCACCCGAAAGTCGCGATGACCCTGACCAACCTCGGCAACAAGCTCGCGCGCCTGGGCCGGTACGAGGAGGCGCTCGCGATGCAGTATCGCGCGCTTCAGCTCAGAGAGGCGAAGCTCGGGCCCGAGCACCCCCATCTCATCTGGACCCTCGTGGGGCTGGCCAGCTGTCACCAAGGGTCCAAAGAGCCCGCCCTCGCGGTTCCCCATCTCGAGCGTGCTCTCGAGATCGGAGAGGTGTCTCAGGTCGATCCTCTGCTGGTCGCTGGCGTGAAGTTCGAGCTGGCCCAAGCGCTCCACGCGACGGGAGCAGACCGCTCGCGGGTACTGAAGCTGACGCGCGAGGCGGTGGTGGTCTTCCGAGACGCCGGCCGCCGCGAGAAGGATCTCGCGAACATCGAGGCGTTCCTGGAGACTCTGACGCCATAGCGCGTGAACCCATCGAATACGACGACGCGGCCATCGAAGATCAAGTCGTCTACGAGGCGACCGGCGACCTCCGTATGCGCGACGCTTGTGGGCATCCACCACCCACCTGCTGCGACCTGAGAAAAAATCTGGGAATCGGCCGAGAGCTCGCGCATCGGTGTGGTTGAGATGCGCACAACTACGCGAGTTCGGGGCATTTCGGGGGCGTTCACCATGGCGGCGGTGGCGGCCATGCTCGCAACCGGTTGCGATGCCGAGGAGGGCGGGCGCCAAGATGCAGGCCTC
Source organism: uncultured Nannocystaceae bacterium (assembly GCA_964352485.1). GTDB lineage: Bacteria > Myxococcota_A > Polyangia > Nannocystales > Nannocystaceae > CAJXVA01. Next base: position 7,073 of record CAYGTG010000069.1, read on the forward strand.
GCAAGCTCCGGTGGGGGAAAGGCGGATGATGTCGATGATGGCGGGAACGCGTCGCTTGGGACCACCGAAATCAAGCTGACGATCAGCGCCGACCTGGGGAGCGAACGGCAAGGCGAGGTCGTCGACTACGAGGTGTACGTCAACGGCCGGGCAGTCCCCGTCAACGAATGGGTGGAGGTCGAGTACACCGGATCCGACTGCGTCAGCGTGGTGTCGAAGAACCCGGCGGTGACCGAGTCCGGGCAGGCCTCGGAGTTCGTCACCGAGAGTTGCGCGTACGACTTCACGCCGGACCCCGAGTTCCTCGAACACCTGGTGTTTCTTCAGATGGTGAACTTCGACCTCAACCTCGAGACGGACGTCGACGTCGACTTTGGCTGGGGCTTCGACCGGATCGGCCTCACCGGAGACTTCATTGTATCGTCCGAGGATAACGAAGCGGTCACCGTCGGCCAGGGCTTCACGTACTTGATGGTGCCCGGCGCGTATAAGCTCGCGCTCGGACAGTACGAACCGCTCGAAGCGCCCGAGGACTGGCAGACGCTCGATGTGTTCCTCGACGAGGTGAGCGACTACACCAAGGGATTCGCACTCGACCGAGATCCCCGCACCCAGATCTTCGTCGAAGCCCCGGCCGAGTCCTCGTCTCTGCCCGCTGCGCGAGCCAAATCCGGCTGCGCTCTGGACACGCAAGTTTGGGTCACTTGGGACGCGGGTCAGACGACCTACAGCCGTGACCTCGGCGAGGATCAGATCCTGAACTTCATGCCGTACCCAGGGCCCCGCTACAGCCTTCGCGTGGGCGGGCTCGTCGTCGAAGACGCGTGGCGCAGCGACTCGGGCGTGCCCTTCTACGACGGCTGGATCCCCACGTTCACGCACGACGTGCAGCGAGGTCCACCCACGTCTACTGGTGGGAGCGTCACGAGAGCGGCGCGTTCGCCGACCAGCGTCTCCTTCGGATCTCCAAGGAGGGCGGCGACCCGGTCGTCCTCGATGAGGACGCGCGCCCCTACATCCGCCAGGTGAGCGTCGCGGCTGGCAGCGGGGGTGTGTTCTTCAACAACAGCCCTCGCGACCCGGAGACACCGGGCCGAGGCATCAAGCGCGTCGATCAGGCGACCGGTGATGTGACCCTCTTCGTCGAGACGACCGACCTGGTCCGTGACCTCACCGTCGAGGGTCGGTGGCTCTACTGGCTCGAGGAGCACGGCGCACTCGACGATCCTCAGTCCAGCATCCGGGGTGCCGCCGGCGCGCTGCGCCGCGTGGATCTCGAGGACGACGCGCAGGAGCCAGAGACCCTGTTGGAGACCTCGGAACTCGAGGAGCTCGCCGTCCGTGACGGGGCCGTCTTCGGTCTGCGGGGGCAGGACCTCGTGCGCGTTGACGGAGGCGCCGTCGCGGTGCTCGCCATCTCCCCGGGAGACAACCCGGACGGACTCGTTGCCGGAGAGCAGTCCCTGTACTGGATCAGCTCCAAGGAGGACACGATTTACAGCAGCCCGCTCGACGGGGGCGAGGTCACCGAAGTGGCGAGCAGCGAAGAAAACCCAGTGTCCTTGTCCTGCACGCCGCCGGCGCTGTTCTGGTCCAACGACGGACTGACCTACAATTACGAGTACTACCGGGACGGCGAGATCAAGCGTCTGTCGCTGTGATGACGGGCCCGGCGCGAAGCATCGGCGTCACATTCCGGCTCGGCTGCATCTGTCTTGCGTCATGGTACGCATGCTGTTGCAGCTCAACGTGCTGCTCGCGTTTGCGGCGGCGAGCATCACCGCGTCGTGCCCGCTGCTGATCGGGGTTACTCCTGGCTGGACGGGCCCTGCGATCGCCTTCGCCCTGACACTGGCGATCTACAACTTCGACCGCATCGCAGATGCGTCCCCAGACGAAGGTCGTAGCACCCCGCTGCGCGCTGCGACGGTGCGACGAGTGCGGCGCATCTTGGTGTGGCTCATCCCTGCGCTCTTGCTGGCCTCTGTGACCACGGCCGCTCTCGCCGGGATCAAGCCCCTGCTGTGGAGCCTCGCGTTTCCATTGTTGGGCATCGCGTACATCCTCCCCATCCTGCCGACGCGAACGGGCCGCCCCAAGGACGTCCCGTACTTGAAGTGTTTCTACACCGCCGGCTGCTGGGCGACGTTCACCGGACTGGGGATGAGCACCTCGGGACTCGCCGTCGTCCCCAACGCGTTGCCAATCGCGCTCTTCGTCTTCGTGCGCATGTTCGCGTCCACCTACTTGGGCGATCTGAGAGACGTGGAGGACGACGCAGCGGCGGGGCTCAAGACGATCGCCGGCACGATCGGCACGCGCGCGAGCCACCGTCTCCTCGACGCGATTCACGTCATGAGCGTCCTCCTCCTCCTCACCTACGTGGGTTGGCGGTTGATGCCTCCGGCTGCGCTGGTCCTCCTGGTCCCGATGGCGACCGGGTTTGGAATCTATCGGCTCTACCGACGCTTTCCGCACCGGCACGAGATCCTCTTCGAACTCTACGACATCGACTTTGCCCTCTTTGCCCCGAGTCTCCTCATTGCTGGCGCCCTGAGCTGAGCGGCGCTGGCCGGAGAACACGTAGGCCGCGTCACGCGTCTGCCTCGAAGACCCCGTGTCGACCACTACGCCTCAAACAGAACCCTAGAAATGCGGCGGTCCACTGCGGATTGTCGTGGATGAGGGGGCCACAGGGGCGACACCGGCCCGGACCAAAGCAACAGCTCGTGGCAGGCCGGCGGCAGCAACTACAACCGCCACGAAGAGAACCCGGTCGAGCTGTTCGACCGCCTGTTCGGCGGGCCGCTCAACACGCCCGATCCCGACGACTCGGTGCTCGGCGCGTCCACGCAGATGTCCGCGAGCATGCTCGACGTGGTGATGGAGGATGCGCAGGACCTCTCGGCCCGCCTCGGCAGCGCCGACAAGCAACGCATCGAGCAGCACCTCGAAGGCCTGCGGGAGATCGAGCGTCGCCTCGAAGACTTCACCGCCGCGTGCACCGCTCCCGAAGCACCGCAGCTGGTCGACTACCAAGACGGCTCGACGAACGAGCAGAAGGAATCCAAGGCCCAGCTGATGAGCGACCTGCTCGCCGTGGCGCTGGCCTGCGACCTCACCCGGGTGTTCTCGTACGAGTGGTCGGGCACCCAGTCCACCACCCACTACTGGGAGGTGGGCGTGAACATGGAGCACCACGAGTACAACCACCAGGAGCCCGGCGGCCAGGGCATGCTGGACATCACCCAGTTCATCATGGGCAACTTCGCCTACCTGGCCGATGCCCTCGCCGCGATGCCCGAAGGTGGCGGCTCCGTGCTCGACAACAGCCTCATCGTGGGGACATCCGAGCACGCGATCGCCGGCAACCACAACTACACCGACCACCCCTTCATGATGGTCGGCGGCGCCGGCGGTCGGATCCGGGCTGGCATGCACTACCGACACCCCGACCCCGGCGGCAACAACGACTGCCCCAAGGCGATGCTCACCGCGATCCGGGCGGTCGGCGTGCCGCTCGAGTCATACGGACAAGCAGGCGGCCCTGGCGGGGTGGCGGACCGTGTCGTCACCGACTCGATCACCGAGCTCGAAGCGTAGAACGCTCGGGGTGATCGCGCCTACCCCGTGTACGCGCCGTACCGATACGCCTCGAGCTGGCACAGCTCCGAGGTGCACTCATCCACCAGCTGGATGAGCTCCCAATCGGAAATCGCCGGCGGAAACCCATGCTCGTCTCCCCCTTGGTCGACAGACTCCTCGATCAGCTCCACATCGCCCACGTCCAACACCACAACCGGGTTCGCATGTCCTTGGAGGGGTGCTCGGTACTGCATTGTGATTGCGTCCGTGGACAGAAGGCCGGTGTGGAAGTCGAGAATCATGGGTGTCAGCTCTTTCCGCCGCGCCATCGAGGCACGGTCGACAAACGCTCGTTGGGGATGTCGCTCGCCCATGAGTGAGGTTGAAAAAGAGGCCACTGGGTTTAACCGTGGGTTTGATTTTTCCGACCGGTGCCAGAACCGTGAGCCAACCCGCGCTCGTTACAACGCGGAGCCCCAGGGACCGTTGACCAGCACCGGCTGCGATCCCTGCGTCAGGATGCGCCGGTCGCAAATCGCCCTGGGCCCCGGGCGCGTCTACACCCACGTGAACGCTCTGAGGGGGACGAAGTCGCCGGTATCGAGCCCACGCCGTTCCATGGTGCGCGGCTGTTTGAGGAAGAGACGAGCCTCTCGGCGGGATGCATGCTGGAAGGCTGAGCGGTGTCCTTTATCCCCGGGCACTGGCCAAGGCGATGCAGATCGAGCAAGCCCGGGAACCTCGACGCCGGTCGTGTGCACATGAACCTTCGTGGAGCGGATTCGGAGATTCCTGATCGTCTCGGCGCTGGGGCTTGCGGTGGCCTGCGGTGTCGACAGCGGCCGAGACCAGTCGGCGGCGGGCCTGGGCGAACCCTTTGGTGACCCCTCCATCGTCGAGAACGACGGCGAGTTGCTGGCGGTGCTCGACCAGGCGGCCGACCACCTGGGGACCGAGGAGCAGTGGGGCCTCGACGACGACGCGCCGGGCGAAGATGACGGCGGCGGTGCCACCCCGCCCGCCGGTAGCTGCGAAGGCGCGTGCGGCAGCGCGAACGAAGACGGCGAGTGTTACTGCGACGATCAGTGTGGTGCCAACGACGACTGCTGCAGCGACTACGCCTCGACCTGCGGTGGCAGCGGCTCAGACAGCGACAGCGGGGACACCCCGGCAGCTGCCGACAGCTGCGCCGGCAATTGCGGCGGCGAGTCGCCCGGTGGCAACTGCTTTTGCGACTCCACATGTTCCGAGTATGGCGACTGTTGCGGCGACTATGACTCCGCGTGCGACGGCTCGTCGGACCCCGGTGACAGCGACTCCGGTGATGAGCCCAGCCCTCCCGCGGCCGGATCTTGCTCGGGCGCCTGCGGAGGCCAGGGTTCGGGCGACTGTTACTGCGACGCCGAGTGTTCGACCAACGGCGACTGCTGCTCGGACCACGCCGCCCAGTGCGGTGGCAGTGGTGACTCCGGTGATGTGCCCGAGCCCGAGCCCGAGCCCGAGCCTCCGGCTGGAGGATCGTGTGCGGACGCCTGCGGCGGCGCGGGCTCGGGCGATTGCTACTGCGACGACACGTGTGTCGACAACGGTGACTGTTGTTCCGACTACGATGCTCAGTGCGGCATCGGCGGTCCAGAGCATGAGCCTGGCTTTGACTTCGAGGTGATCCCCGTCGGACAGGCGCAGGGTGTGAACGCATCCGGAGGATTCGGTACCTTGCCGGACGTCCAGACCGGGAGCGGCCAGGTCTGCATGGCGCTGATCGATGACGACGTCAACGTCGGGAAGATCCTCGCCGCAGCCGGACGCAGCGGAGCCAAGCAAGGTGCTCGGTGCTTTGCCGCGGCGGTCGTCGTGACGGCGGGCTCCGGCGGAACGGCAGCGCCGGCGAGCTCGGTCGTCTGTGTCGCGACATCCGCGGGCGCAGGCGTCATCGGGGGCGCCAAGGAGTACATCCGGCAAAAGCGCTCGGACATCGCGCTGTGCGGCGCAAGCCTGGCGGCGGACGCTGTCTCTGCGGTGCTCGCCACAGCGACCGCGATCGGAGTCTACGAGGTCACCAAGACGGAGGAGGCCGACGAGGAGGCCGACGCTAAGGCGCTCGAGCTGATCGAGAAGGCCTGCTCCGCGGGGAATGCAACCGAGGCCGTAAAGAACTGCTTGTTCTTCTTCCACTACACCGACGAGGCCGGCTTCAACGGGATCATGGGTAGCGCGGACAAGGTGATCAAGAAGGACGACAAGGGCCGCGTCTACATGACATGGCTCCCGTACTCGCCGCAGGACGTCCGGACGAATCTGGTCTTCTCCGGAAACAACGCCGGGAAGGGTGACTACGTCATCGCATTCCGCCTCAACCCCGACGTTCCGATTCGCGCCGGGGATGCGCTCAACGAGATCATCCACGACGGAAGCCTGCGGTTGGGGACCAAGGCGACGATCGACTACGCCGGTCCGAACCTCATGCCGTAGGGGCACTGTGTCGAGATAGCGTTCACTTGCTCCATGGTGTGGAGCAGGGATTGCAGCGCGGCCGTATCCGCCGAGGATATGTTAGCCCTAGGCAGCATGGCTGACCCGATCCCAACGCTTCACCTCCGCGATGTCATCGACAACAACACCCGCGACATGACCGGCCGCGTCGTCGTCATCACCGGCACGACGAGCGGCACCGGCTACGTCTGCGCTCGGGAGGTCGCTCGCAGGGGAGCCGTTGTGCTCTTGTTGAACCGCTCGAGCGAACGGGCGGACTCGTCGCTTCGACAGCTGCAAGAGGACGTCCCGGGCGCGAGCTTCGAGCCGATCGTCTGTGACCTGCAGGACCTCCAGAGCGTTCGCTCGGCCGCGGCTTCGATTCGGTCCAAACACGACCGCATCGACGTCCTGTGCAACAACGCCGGCGTGATGGCCCTCGAAGACCGGGCCACGAAGGATGGCTATGACGTACAGATGCAGACCAACTGCATCTCCCACTTTCTGCTAACGAAAGAGCTGTTCGATCTGCTCCGCAAGAGCGACGACGGACGCATCGTCAACCACACGTCGATGGCGCGTCTGGGCGGTCCGCTCGCCCCGGAGTACTTTGGCAAGAACGGTGGCAACCTCGGCGGGGACGGCGACGCGGACGCCGGTTTCGCGAGCCCGCGTTGGGAGCGGTATCACCAGACCAAGCTCGGCAATGCGGTCTTCACCTACGGGATCAACGAGAGGCTCGAGGCCAAGGGGATCGACAACGTCAAGGCGTTGCTGGCCCACCCGGGTCTCGCTCGCACCAACCTGCAGGTCACGACGGCAAAAGCCGGGGGCATGGACGCCGACTCGGAGTTCATGTCGCAAGCGCAGTCCGCCGAAGATGGAGCGCTCGGGATCATTCGCGGGTGCATGGATCCCGAGGCCCGCGCAGGAGACTTCTTCGGTCCACCCCAATGGACCGGGTTCCCCGACCGCCTCCCCCCCGAAGATCTCCTGTCCGACTCCCACAACATCAAGGTGTTCTGGGACGGGTGCGAGGCCGCCGTCGGGACGTTCGACATCTGAGTCTTCGGCTCGGGGAGCGACCACAGCGACGGCTTCATCGCGGCCCGTCGTCCGCTCAGCCCTTGCCCGAGCGGCGGCGTTTGCGCTCAGACGACTCTGGATGCGGGGCGCGCGGTTCTGAGTTTTTTTGATCACCGCTGTCCGTTCACAACCGGAACTCCGGTTGTACAGATGTGAACAATGAAGGGACTCGACTTGCCGCTTTTTGCGCGCTCCTGGGCTGCACCGGAGCCTGTGTCACCAACGACGATCCGGCCGAAGACACTGAGCAGGCGGGCACCACCGGGCAGGCAACCACGGCCGTCTCGACAACCGGTGAGGGTACCGACGCGCAGACAACCTCCGGCGAGTCGGCGGCGGACTCTGGAGAATCATCGGGCTCGGAGAGTGGATCCGAAAGCGGCTCGGGGAGCACCACCGGTGGCCCTCCTGCTTTCGAGCACTGCGACGACACGCCACCGCTGCCAGACTCCGACATGGTCAGCGGTGCGTGGGCCGACGTCGAGGGAGACGCGACACTCAGTCCCGGAGTGATCGACGCTCCGGCTGGCGGATATGTCACCGCCACGTTGGCTCCTGGGGCTGCCCGCGGAGCGATCGAAGTAACGGCCAATGGCAACGTTGCGGACGCGGTCGAGGGCGACCCGGGGGACGACGTAACGGTCGGATTCCTCGCGGCGCCGAACGTTTCGTACAGCATGCTCGGTCGCCAGGCGGCTTCCGCCCCGGCGTATCCGACCACCTGGGTCTTCTCTTGGGAGGCAACCGCCATTCCAGACTGTTGGGAGCCGAACCAGACCCCGGCCCAGGCCGCTCCCATTGCCCTCGATGCGCCCATCCGCGGCTACATGAACGCGGGGTACGAGTCTGGGGATGAGCCGGACTCCGAAGCCTATTGGGACTACTTTCAAATCGACATCGACGCGCCTGGGGTGATGAACGTTTCCATGGACCAGGTCCCCAGCGACGGACTGCTCCGGATCGCGGTCTTCGATGCGGCCGACGAGGGCATCGGTCCATTGATCGGCGTCGAGACAATGGGACAGACGTTCTCCGGCACCGTGCCGATCATCGAGGCTGGCACCTACTACGTCCGCGTCTACCAGCTGGTCGCGCCCACCTTGCGCTTCGGTGACGACGGCGAGATTCCGGAATCGTGGACGGTGCCCTACACGTTCACGCTCGGCTTCACCGCCGACTAGTACCTCATGCCCAAAGTCCGTGCCGGGTTTCTGCGCGACCCCCTTCGG